>NZ_JAAGPP010000055.1:0-50749 GCF_017104975.1 Burkholderia sp. Ac-20344 | reverse complement strand
CCCGTGGCAGCCGCAAACGTCGACCGCGGGCGACATCGTGCCGGGCCCGCCGCGCGCGTCCGCGCAAGGTTCGCATGACTACACGCTGCCCGCGTCGCCCGCGCTCGCGTCGGTCTCGCCGCCGGCCGCACTCGATGCCGCGCACCCGTACACGCTGCCCGAGCTGATCGATCTCGCCGAATCGTCGAATCCGCTGACCCGCATCGCGTGGAACGACGCACGCAACGCCGCGCTCGCGGTCGGCCTGGCCAAGGTCGCCTACCTGCCGAGGCTGTCCGCGACGGCCATGGGTGGGTACCAGGCGAACCACGGCTCGACATCGTCGATCCTCGGCGACTCGTCGAGCAACTCCACCGTGCACGGCACCATCTCGGCGCTGTCGCTGCAATGGCTGCTGTTCGATTTCGGCGGCCGCGCGGCGCGCGTCGAAGCGGCCGAGCAGGCGTCGATCGCATCGAACGTCGCGTTCACGGCCGTGCACCAGCAGGTGATCCACGACGTGACCGTCGCGTACTACCGCTACGAGGCCGCGCGCTCGCGCGCACTCAGCGCACAGCAGGGCCTCGCGAACGCGGACGCGATCCTCGCGGCCTCCCGCGCGCGGCTCAAGCACGGCGTGGGCACGGTCGTCGAGCTCGCGCAGGCGACGCAAAACCGCGCGCAGGCAAACCTCGCGCTCGTGCAGGCGAACGGCACGGAGAGCGACAGCTACCTCGCCCTCGTCTCCGCGCTCGGCATCTCGCCGCTGTCGAAGCCGACCATCGCCGCGCTGCCGAAGCGCCCGCTGCCGCCCGCGCTCGGCTCGTCGGTCGATGCGATCGTGTCGGACGCAATCGCGCGCCGCCCCGACCTGCAGGGTGCGTTTGCACTTGAAAAGGCCAATCGCGCGAAGATCAAGGCCGCGGAAGCCGCATTCATGCCGAAGATCTTCCTGTCCGCGTCGACGTCGTACGCGAGCGGCGGCACGTCCATCTCCGCGCTGCCCGCGATCGGCGACCAGGCACCGACCGTCAACCTGAACGGCAGCCGCTACGGCGGCGGCGTGTTTCTCGGCGTGACGATCCCGCTGTACGACGGCGGCCTGCGCTCGGCCGTGCTGATGCAGGCGCGCAACGATGCGGAAAGCGCGTCCGCGCGTCTCACGCGCACCAAGGAGGAAGCCGTCCGCCAGGTCGTCGCCGCGCAGAACGCAGTGCAGACGAGCCTTGCATCGCACGACGCCGCAAAGGCGCTCGTCGATGCCGCGCAGACGAGCTACGACGCGGCGCTGACCGCGTACCGGAATGGCGTCGGTTCGGTCACCGATGCGACGATCGCGCAAAGCCAGTTGCTCGCCGCCCGCAACGCCGAGGTCGACAGCTATGCGGGTGCGCTGTCCGCGGCTGCCGCGCTCGCGCTTGCGACGGGGACGATCGGCTCGGCGCAGTAGCGTATCCGCCGCGAGGCGGTTGACGCATGCGCTCGCCGCCCACTAGAATGCCGCCCATTCTCCCTTCAGGAACCATCGTGGACAGTTGCAGCACTCCGTTGCGTGCGCCGCTTGCCGCCTGAACGCCTGTCCGACGCAGCTCTCCTGCCCGGCTCGTGTTCCGCGAGCCGCACGCCTACCGTTTCACACTGAATGACGCATTCGCGCGGTACAGTTCCGCGCGATGACGGCCATCTTCGCGTCGCCTCCGGCCTTGCGCCGCCGCGACGCGAGGCGACACGCGCGCCTTGCACGGCAGGACAACCATGACTTTCGATTTCACACTCCGTCTTTTCACCGCGTTCGCCTGCGGCGTCGCCATCGGCCTCGAGCGCCAGATGCGCCAGCGCACGGCCGGCCTGCGCACGATCACGCTCGTCGCGAGCGGCGCGTGCCTGTTCGTCACGCTCGGCGTGCTGACCGGCAACGGCGTCGCGGGCGTCACGCAGATCGCCGCATACGTCGTGTCGGGCGTCGGCTTTCTCGGCGGCGGCGTGATCATGCGCGACAAGGGTTCGATCCAGGGCATCAACACCGCCGCGACGCTGTGGTGCTCCGCCGCCGTCGGCGTGCTGTCCGGCTCCGGCCATTACGTGCCCGCGCTCGCCGGCACGGGCGTCGTACTGCTGACCAATACGGTGCTGCGCGGCGTCAGCCAGGCAATCAACGCGACGCCTGTATCGAACGCCGATCTCGTGCGCGAATACCAGATCACCGTGATCTGCCTGACCGCCGACGAGGTGCACATCCGCACGCTGCTGTCGAACTCGATGTATGCGAAGCCGCTGTCGTTCCAGAGCCTCACGAGCGAGGACGTGCCCGACCAGCCGGACCGGCTGAAGGTGACCGCGACACTGAAGCTGCATCCGAAGGATCAGCAGAAGCTCGAGCAGATCGCAAGCCGGATGAGCATGGAGAAGAGCATTTCCAGCGTGAGCTGGACCGCGAAGGAAGCGGAGCCGATGATGGAGTGAGTGGCCCGACGGCAGCCGCATCTCGCGCTGCCACCCGCCCTCACTCCGGGTCAGGGAGTCTCGATCAGCCCGGCCGAGATGGCCTTGACGACGGCCTGGACCTTGTTCGTCGCGCCCAGTTTCTCGAGGATGTTGTTGACGTGGAAGTTGACCGTCCGTTCCGAGATGCTGAGGATCTGGCCGATTTCGCACGCGGTCTTGCCCTCGGCCGTCCAGCACAGCACCTCGCGCTCGCGCGCGGTCAGCGTGACGCCCGCCGCCGGCGACAGCTTCGGCACCATGAAGCGGCTCATCAGCGAGTGCGACAGGTTCGCGAGCCAGTTCGTCTGCAACGTCAGCATGTTGATTTCGGCCGGCGTCAGCCGGTCGGCATGGCGTGCGATGCTCAGCAGGCCGAACGCGCCGCGGGCCGCCCAGCTCGACTGCGCGACGCCCACCGACAGCCCGAAATCACGCGCGTCCTGCCACAGCGGGCACGGTTCGATCCGGTCGACGTCCGGCCACACGATCATGTTGGTGCTGAGCGCGCCGTCGCGAACCGTCGAATCGATCTCGATGTAGTTCTGCGCCTGATAGTGCGCCATCCAGCCGTCCGGATAGGTATTGAAGATCGCGACCGCCGGCTTCGATACGGGCAACGGCACGCGAATGCCGTAGCAGCAGTATTCGAATCCCAGCCGTCTGGAATAGGCGGCGACCCGCTGGAAGAGCTGCTGCTCGTCTTCCGCGGCGCTGAATTGTTGATAGGCATCCTGCCAGCGCAGTTCCATTCATTCTCCGACAACGTCACGCTGTCATACTTGTCAGGTTCCAGCACCCATTCGACGCTGATACATTCCGCGCATGACTTCACCTTTGCTGCACCCGGTCTCCGGCCCGTCCCCGGACGGCTACGTACGCCTGCCAGAAGGCGCACTGGCCGTGCTTGCGCTCGACCATGTCGCAAGCGGCCTCGACGCATCACTGCTTGCGGAATTGCGCGACAGCGCAATCGACGCACGCCTCGCCGGCTATACCGAATGGCATCGCCCGGCCAGAGCCGGCGTCGCTTACGTGACGATCGGCTGGGACTGGTATCTCGAACGCGCGACGGGCACGTTCGTGATCGCGGGCGGCGACGTCCGCAGCAACGTGATGGCCGTCGATGCCACCGGCGCCGACATCGGCATGTTTCGCACTGCCGCCGCGCTTGCCGCGCGGCTCGCATGCATCGATTGGCCCGCTGCGGTCGCGTCGGCCCTGCTCGGGCACCACGACACCTATCATGCCGGTCCGACGCTCCAGTGACAACTGGCGCGCATTCATTCCTCTGACGATTTCCGCGATGCTGGCGCTCTTTATAAGCAAAAGCGCCACGGTTTTCAATCCCGTTGATCAAGAAACCGTTACCACGTCCTGATCGGCACCGTTTCACCGCCACCCTGTAAGAGTTACCAGTTACAGCCTCCTCGTGCTGCGCGATGTAATGCATGCATACAAAAGCACAGATCCGAGGACACCATGCGGACCTTCGTTCACGAAGAAGGACGGTTACCACACGAACTTGCAGCGGATCTCGGGCGCTATCGGCGCCGTGTGTTCGTCGAACAACTCGGTTGGGCGCTCCCGTCGGCGAACGAAAGCTTCGAGCGCGACCAGTTCGATCGCGACGATACCGTCTACGTGTTCGCGCGAAACGCCGGCGGCGACATGTGCGGATGTGCGCGCCTGCTGCCGACCACACGCCCGTATCTGCTGAAGTCGCTGTTCGCCGACCTGATCGCCGAAGACATGCCGCTGCCGCAATCGACCGCCGTCTGGGAACTGTCCCGGTTTGCGGCAACCGACGACGAAGGCGGGCCGGGCAATGCCGAATGGGCCGTACGCCCGATGCTCGCGGCCGTCGTCGAATGCGCGGCGCAGCTTGGCGCGCGGCAGTTGATCGGCGTGACGTTCGCGAGCATGGAGCGGCTGTTCCGCCGGATCGGCATACACGCGCACCGCGCAGGCCCGCCGAAGCAGGTGGACGGACGTCTGGTGGTCGCGTGTTGGATCGACATCGATCCGCAAACGTTTGCCGCACTAGGAATCGAGCCGGGGCAGGCCGCCCGGCAAGCCATCGCCGCCTGAGCCGGAACGCGCGTTTCTGTCCGGGCGGCATCGTAACGAAGGAGAATCAACGTGGACCAGTCTCAGGTCTTTCGCGCGATGATGCCCGGGTTGACGGGCGCGAACGGCGCCCGCATCGCGGTCGCCTACCCGTCGTTTCCCCGGCCGCTGCCGCTCGTGCGGCTCGACCGCCGCGGGCTCGTGTTCCGCGCCGCCGGCGCCGCGCCGCTCGTCTGCGGGCTGCCGCGTGCGGCGACGCTGCTGGTCGCGGACGAGCCGCTCTGCTCGCTGCGCCTCGTGATCCGCGACATCGCCCCGGCCGGCGAAGGCCGGCATGACCTGACGATGCAGCCGTCCGGCGCCGCCGGCGACGAATTGCTGTGGCATGCGCTGCGCGATCGCGAGCCCTACCGCCGGATTCAGCACCCGCTCGCACCCGTCGGCACGTCCATCGCCACCGACGGCGAACCACACCCATCGGCCCGGGACGCCGGGCCGCGCCCGTCGCGCAGCGCGGCCTTCCGGCTGCCTTGCCACAGCGACGCGCTGTTCTTTGCCGACTGGCTCGAATATCACTTCGACGAATTGCGCGCGCTGTCGCAACAGCACGGGCCGCAACTGCAGCTCAACCAGCTCGAGCGACAGGTTGCCGACGACGAGGTCGGCGTGCGCTTCGTCTACGACATCGACGGGCACACGACACGGCACGCGCTGACCGACTGCGCGCGCGAGGCCTGTGCATGGATCGAGACGGAGATGCGCGACAAGTTCGCGTTGCCTGTCGCGCAGGAGCGGTTCAGCGCGTTTGCGGCGCACGCGCGGGCTGGCGGCATGTGAATGCGGTGCAGCAGGAAGTTGTATCGATACAACTAGGGCTTGCCATGCCTCGGGTTTTCCCTTAAATTTACATCTGTCTCCTCCATGTCTCCAAACATGGATTCAGCCCGCTCAATGTAGCGGGCTTTTTCTTGCCTGCGTGAATTGTGGGGACACATCCCCTTGCGCCCCACCTAGCCTGCCGGGCGCGCATCAGGCGGCCACGGCCAGTAGTGGTACACCGCAAATATCAGCGCCACCACCCCGATCATGACCAGCAGCAGGGTCAACCAGCCCTTTTTGGTCGTTGGCAGGTCCGCCAGCGCACTCACGTCACCCGTCAGGGCTGCCAGCGCGACCATGCCGAGTCCGACCAATACCATCGTCCCCTTGGCCACCCATCCAAAGGCAACCTCCAGCACGGCCGCCCATCGCGACTGGCGATAGGGGCCGGCGACCGGCCGACGGAGATCAGGCTTACTCATTCGCGGCCTCTCGTCCGGGATAGGCGCATCCGCCTATCGATCGACAGGCTGAGGTGAAAGCAGAACGTCGAAAGTTGTCCGGACAAGCACCTGCTGCAACGGGGTGTGCGCATTTGATCGGAAGCGCCATATTTTTTCGGGAGACGAGGTTCAACGGTTCGATTCGTTTGGCCGGAATAAGCCCATATCGTTCAATACGTCGCGCTTGCGCCGGGACGCGATTCGTTCGCCTCGCGCAATCGGGATCGGCCGGCTTATCATTGACCGGCCCACCACTCGCCCCCGAGGCCATCTTGCCCGCCCATCTGCGCATTGCCCGCCCGGTCAGCAACCTCGCCCGAACCGAGCGCATGTATCGCGACGGCCTCGACTATCACTTCGAGTTCACGCACTGCCCCGATCATCCAATCGCGCCGTCGCCAACACCCGAAGACCTGATCGTGTTCTACCTGCCCGATCGGCCGGAATGGGAAGCCGCCTGCGCGCGCGCCACTGCGCATGGCTTCATGCCCGTGACGTCGTTCAATCCGTACTGGGAAATATCCGGCCAGACCTTCGAGGATGCCGACGGCTACCGGATCGTGCTGCAGAACGGCACCTGGCGCTGACGCGCAAATCCGCATGAGCCGTTACGTGCCGGCCAGGCAAGCGGCGCGGGCGGCATACACGACGTGCCGACGCAGCGCGTGCCCTTCCGGCAATGCAGGATGGTCGAAATCGCGTGCGGGCTGACGCTGTATGCCGAGCCGCTGCATCACGTGCTGCGATCGCAGGTTGGTGTCGGCCGTCCACGCGAGGATCTCGCCGAGCCCCATCCGGTCGAACCCGTCGGCCAGTGCAGCGGCGGCCGCTTCGGCAACGTAGCCATGCCCCCATGCGTGGCGCGCCTGCCGCCACATGATCTCGACGCACGGCGCCATCGGATGCGTTGCACGCATTTCGTGCGACAGGCCGCACACCCCGATCAACACCGCATCGGTGCGGCGCTCGACCGCCCACGGGCCGAATCCATGTGCATCGACATGCGCGTCGAAACGCGCGATGACGTCGCTCGCCTCGTCAACGGACATCGGGCCGCGTGCGAGCCATGCGGTCACATCCGGATCCGCATGCATTGCCGACAGCGCGCCCGCATCCGCCGGCCGCCAGCGGCGCAGCGTCAGACGTTTGGTTTCGATCTTCGACGGTGTGGACATGGGGGATACGGATCGTTCAGGCGGCGCAACGCGAGCGCCGTGACCAACCTGAAAGCGGAACAGGCGAAGGTGAAATCGGGATCGTTGCCTCTGCCGGCAACGATCCAGGGAACAGGAGGCGAGAAACGGGCGCCAGTGCACCCGCTGCGATTACTCGTTTTCTTCGAAGTAATGCCCGAACTTCGTCTGCTTCGTGCGGATATAACGCTCGTTTTCCTCGCGCACGGGCACCGCAAGCGCCACGCGTTCGCAGACGGGAATGCCATGCTTCGCGAGCGTGTCGAACTTCGCCGGGTTGTTGCTCATCAGCCGCACCGACGTCACGCCGAGGATCCGGAGGATCGCGGCGGCCGAGTCGTATTCGCGGGCGTCGTCGGGCAGGCCGAGGTCGAGGTTCGCCTCGACGGTATCGCGCCCCTGCTCCTGCAGCGCGTACGCGCGAATCTTGTTGCTCAGGCCGATCCCGCGCCCTTCATGGCCGCGCAGATACAGCAGCACACCGCGGTCTTCGGCTGCAATGTAGCGCAACGCGAGATCGAGCTGCTCGCCGCAATCACAGCGGTACGAGCCGAACACGTCACCGGTCAGGCATTCGGAATGCAGCCGCGTCAGCACGGACTGCTCGCCGGCGACGTCGCCCATCACGAGCGCGAGATGTTCGGCATCGCTGCCCGAAACGCGGAAAGCGTACGACGTGAACGTACCGTAGCGCGTGGGCAGCGACGCGGTGGCGACGAGCGTCACGCACTCGTCGGCCTGGCCATTGCCCGGCGTGGGCGATTGGGGACGCGAAGACATCATGAATTCAATCGAAACGTTCAGGAATGTAGGAGTTGTGTGGATAGTGCGTGACGGGAGTTTACCGCTAATCTGGAATCGTCACGCGACTGCTGCCGCCTGCGCGGCTATACTGGGCTCGTCGGGTGACACGCATCACGCCCCGCCTGCCCAGCATCGACCTGCACACGGAGAAAGCGAATGAGCACGACTGTCGCGCAGATTCTCAAGGCCAAACCGGATTCGGGCCGCACCATCTACACCGTCACGAAGACCGATCTCGTCTACGACGCCATCAAGCTGATGGCGGAAAAGGGCATCGGCGCGCTGCTGGTCGTGGACGGCGACGATATCGCGGGCATCGTCACCGAGCGCGACTACGCGCGCAAGATCGTCCTGCAGGATCGCTCGTCGAAAGCCACCCGCGTCGAGGAAATCATGACGGCGAAGGTACGCTACGTCGAACCGTCGCAATCCACCGACGAGTGCATGGCACTGATGACCGAGCACCGGATGCGCCACCTGCCCGTCCTCGACGGCGGCAAGCTGGTCGGCCTCATCTCGATCGGCGACCTCGTCAAGAGCGTGATTGCCGATCAGCAGTTCACGATCAGCCAGCTCGAACACTATATCCACGGCACGCCCGCGGTCACGTCCGCCTGACCCGCCCCAGCGAAAAAGGCCCAAACGCGCGAGCGTCTGGGCGGAAAGCCGCCGGAATGCGGCGACGGAGGTTCTGCTCCTGCGGGCGAATGACGCGCGCGACTGGCGCGCGTCTCGTCGATCAAGCGATGCGCTCGGGCAGACCCGGGGGCGTTCTTCAGTTGCCGAAATAGACCGAGTTCACGGGATTCGGTGCTTCCCGCGTCATGCGACGGCCGGCTTGCCCGGCACCCGTCGCCACGGCACCGTAGCCGCTCGTATCGGCTTGCGCGAGCATCGGCTGGTTCGGTTGAAGGCGTTGTTCAGCGGCCTGGATGTTGTCCGGATACTGCGAATCGCTCGCCAGCGGCTTGTAGCCGTTCTGTTCGAGTTGCACGAGCTCGGCCTTGACCTGGTCGCGGGTCTGCCCCTGCTCGGACTGCGCAAACGATGCAACCGGGGCGGCAAGGACAGATGCGGCGACGGCTGCGTAGATGATCGACTTCATGATTTACCTCCGGAATATGTTCTCTTATGGCGTCGCCTCGGCAGGACTGTCTGAAGCGATTGAATGCAGTGTAGTTCCCGCCACCCCAAGGGGAAACCCTTAGTTTGAACATACAGTGTTGCGATTTTGAAAAAAATCGCCGGCACTTCCCGGGCGATATCGTCTCAACTTGCTTCACTCCCACAACAATCGCTGACGAAATGCCGACAGCCAAATCACATATCCCGAAGGTTGTGTTGTAGAATCGTAAGGTTTTATTCGTCAGTCGATCTTCCATCCACCATGTCCGCGCTCACGCCCCTTTCGGTTTCGCCGTCCGGCCCGGCCGGCGTGCGTGCGCGCGCCGGTCATCCGGCGTACCCCCTCGCTCGACGCACGGCCCAGGCGCCGCTCGCCCCTGCCCGGCGCCTGATCTGACAGCTCGGTCTCCTCCCGGAGCCAGGTCAGACAGGCTCCGGGCGATCCTCATAGGCACGCCCCGCCTGCCCCTGCCGATCATTTGGAGCACTACCATGAAACAACGCCTTTATCAGTTGACCGAACTCGACGTTGCTCGCCTCGAAAAGCACGCCGAACACAACCCGCGCTTCCAGACGATGCTCGACACGCTGCTCGAGCGCGCCGACATCGTCCAGCCCGATGCCATCAAGGCGAACGTCGTCACGATGAACTCGCAGATCACGCTGCTCGACGAAGCGACCCAGGAACAAGCCACCTGGACGATTGTTTATCCGGATGCCGCCAATCTCGAGCTCGGCCGCCTGAACGTCTTCTCGCCCGTCGGCATGGCACTGCTGGGCACCCAGCGCGGCCAGATGGTCAAGGTGATGCAGCCGAGCGGCGCCGAAAAGCTGATGAAGGTCGCCGCGATCGTGTTCCAGCCGGAAGCCAACGGCGAATACACGCGCTGAGCCCCCTGCCGGCGGCACTGCGCCGTAACGGCGCACAACGAAAAAAGCGAGGCACTGGCCTCGCTTTTTTGCATCCGGACGATGTATATCGCCGACATCACATTCGGCAGATAAAAAAAAGGCGCCCGAAGGCGCCTTTTTCGATGCTGCGAAGCGGGTTACCCCGCCGTCACGCTTAGAAGCGGTGACGCAGACCAACCGTTGCTGCGGTTTGGTTGATCGACGAGCTCGAAGCCGTCGTCGGGTCGCCGTTGTAGATCGACGCGCCGCCAGCATTCTTCGATGCGCGCTGGTACACAGCTTGTGCGTACACGTCCGTGCGCTTCGACAGTGAGTAGTCAGCTTGCAGGCCGAACTGGTTCCAGTGCGCGCTGCTGCCGTCAACCTTCGCGCTCGTGTACGTGTAAGCAGCACCCAGGCCGAGAGCCGGCGTCAGGTTGTACTTTGCGTTGACTTCGTAGTTATCAGCGCGGAACGTGCCAGCACCGTTAGCTTGGTTGTCAACACGCGATTGCGTCCACGCTGCACCAACTTGCGCCGGGCCGAATGCGTATGCTGCTGCTGCACCGTACGTGCGCAGGCGGCCTTGGCCGTTGAACAGTGCGTTGTTCGACACAACTGCGCCCGACGACGTTGCGTTCGGGTTGTTCGCTTGCGAGTACGCTGCACCCAGCTTCAGGCCTTGGTACTGGTACGACACGCCGCCGCTGTATGCACGGTTGTTGCCGAAGTTCGTATCGTTCGAGAACGAGTACGTGCCGCCGAATTGCAGGCCAGCGTAGTTCGCGCTCGTGAACTTGATCGAGTTGTTGTTCGAGTAGCCGCCGTTCGTGCTCAGGTTGTCGTTGTTGAACGGGTGAGCGAAGTACGTACCACCCCACGTGCCCGTTGCGGTCAGCGGAGCCAGGTAGTCTTGAACGGAGTCATACTGCTTGCCCAGCGTAACCGTGCCGTACTGGCTCGACAGACCGACAAATGCTTGACGGTTGAAAATCGTGTTGTTGCCGCCGTTTGCGAACTTGCCGTTACCGATGCCGAAGCCGCTTTCCAACGTGAAGATTGCCTTCAGACCGCCACCGAGGTCTTCCGAGCCACGCAGGCCGAAACGGCTCTGGTCAATACCCGAACCCATCGACCACAGCGACTTGCCTTGGCCGGCTGCGTTCTGGACGTTGCTTTGGTAGGTGATGCCTGCGTCCAGCACGCCGTACAGCGTGACGCTGCTTTGCGCGTGAGCGACGGTAGCAAACGATGCTGCAGCTGCTGCAACGATCAGAGTCTTGTTCATTCGTGGAGCTCCCTTCTAAAAAGAGGCAGGTCTCGCGACCTTGTTCATAAACGGTCTGCAACCGCCCGGGAGCGCCATCGATCCTGCTGGCCGCGCCCGGATAGTTGCCCGTTTGGGAACCGTGAGTTTAGGGGTGTACCCTAGGGGAGCGATCCGCAAATAAAGAAATAAGCTTTTCCAGAACTAGAAATAATAGAAATGGGGAATCGTTATAAGTATTTGTTTTTACGTTTGTTTTTGGCTTCTTGACGGGGGCTTTTTGAAGGCTTTCATCGCACCATTCTTTCATGTCATCGTCTTGACGGTTGCATAGAAACAACAAACGGATTCGGCTCAGCACCTCGAAAACGGTAAATTTTACCCAATTCAGTCTCGAATTTCAGGTTCCGGGCGTCTGAAACGCACCCGTCAGCCAGTAAGCAGGTCGCGACGTTCGTCCAGCTGGCAACGCCCCCCCGTCAGCCGCAGTACCAGAAAAGCCGGCCGCCTCCTGCCGGCGGTTCGCCCGCCTGCCGTGACACACGGTAACAGCCTTAACCGCGCGCGTAACCCGTCCGGCGGACTGGCAGGCTAATGTAAGGCAGCCTGAATACAGAATAGGACACGCCATGAATCGACGCTCGTTGTTGCGCGCCATCGGACTGACCGCCGCCTTCGTCGGCACCGGCTGGCTCCGTGCCGCCTCGGCCCAGCCCGCGCCGCCCGTGTACCGGCCGTCCGGCCCGAACCGCGTGCCCGGCGGGCCGCCCTATGCGGATCGCCCGGGCTTCGCACCGCCGGCGGCCCGGCACGACCGCCGTCCGCCGCCGCCACGGCCGCACGGCTATATATGGACGGATGGCTACTGGCGCTGGCAGCGTGGTCGCTATATATGGGTGTCCGGCCGCTGGGTCGCACGGCGCCCCGGGCGCCGGTGGGTGCCCGGCTACTGGCGACGCCAGGGACAGGTGTGGATCTACGTCGACGGTACGTGGCGATAGGCAACCGCCCGGCGCCCCGCCCGATGGCAGGCACGGAACCGGGCGGCGCGAGCGAACCCGCGCCGTTCGGCTCCGACATCATGATGCCTCGCAGGACCCTCCGCGAATCCTGCTCCACCCCGCCCCGATGCCGGCACCCAAACCGGTGCCGAGGCGTCCGGTCACGCAACCTCGACCATCGACATGCTCGCCGGTCTACGGCAGCCCCTCCCGACTCGAGCGGATCCTGCCGCACCTGTCGTGCGCCATGCCGCGGAATTCCGCGGTTTCGGTCGCCCCGGCGCGTGCCCGTGTAAAAGGAGCACCGCCAACGCCTTGCCGCATTCCGGACGAATGGAACACATCGCGGCAACCGCGCCCCCGCACCACCCCGGCAAGGTCATTCGGATAACGAAATCATGAAATGGCGACACACATGCAGCGATGCCATGTCTCGTCACATCGCACTCGATCCGCCGCACAACGCCCATCGGCATGACGGCGCGTGCGCCCCGCTCAACGCCCGCCGCCCTCCAGCTCCCGTGCACGACGTCGCGCGGCGCAGATCGCGCGATGATGTTCGTCGGCCCACCGGATCATCGCCTGCATCGGCGTGAGGAACGAGCGCCCGAGGTCGGTCAGCGCATACTCGACGCGCGGCGGCACTTCGGCGAACAACGTGCGACTGACGAAGCCGTCCTGCTCGAGCCGCTTGAGCGTGCGCGACAGCATCTGGTTCGACACATCGCCGATCGCGCGGCCGAGTTCGTTGAAACGCATCGTCCCGCCGGACAGCGCTTCGAGTACGAGCAGGCTCCACTGGTCGCCGATGCGGTCGAGCACATCGCGAATCGGGCACGGCTGATCGAGTTCGACGGTTTCATCGGCGGGCGGAAACGGCATGGCTGGATTCTCTTTCACGGGCAACACACAGTCAGCGCGGTGTGACCTGTTCACACCGCGCTGACTTCTTGTGACGGGTTCGCGGCAACTGTACCATTCGACCAGTCCGGCAGCCGCGCGGATTCGCCAGTTCAACGAAGCATGACGACACCGCGCAGCCTCGCCCTGCCCGTATCTTGACGACACGGGCTACACGATGAATCCCTCGAGCCGATAAGGGACGCGTACCCGCAGCAACACCCCGTCGCCCGCCGAGCGTCACGGCCGGCTCCCCCGCCGTCGTGCATCGCACGGCAACCCACGCTTCGCCAAACAAGGAACCCGCTACATGTCATCGCTCCGCTCTCCCGTTCGCGCCGTTGCCGCGCTCGTCCTGCTGGCCGCGTCGACGGCCGCGCTGGCCGCCGGCCCGGCCACGCGCGACCTGGCCGCCGAGGAAGCCAACCGCCAGCTCGTGCTGACGTTCTACGACCGCTTCTTCAACAAGCACGAAGCGGTCGAGGCCGCCGCCGCCGTCGCGGACGACTACAAGCAGCACAACCCGCACGTACCGGACGGCAAGAAGCCGTTCGTGTCGTACTTCGTCGGCGCTTTCCAGAAGAACCCGGCATCGCGCGCGCGCATCGTGCGCAGCGCAACCGATGGCGACCTCGTCTACCTGCACGTGCACGCGACCGAGCGACCGGGCGACCGCGGCGAAGCCGTCGTCGACATCTTCCGCGTGAAAGGCGGCAGGATCGTCGAACACTGGGACGTGATCCAGCCAGTGCCCGAAACGTCCGCGAACGCGAACACGATGTTCTGACGCGCGGGCCGGTACACGGCGCGCAACGATGCGCGCCCCCCGTCGACGGACGATCGGCTGCCCGCCGGGCAAGCACGAATGCCTCGCGCCAGCGAAGTCCCCTACAATCGAGCGTCGCCGCCGCGCCGGCCTCCGTCCCGCATGACCGCACCGCCAGTGCGCCGTCGCATGTGACGCACGGCCAGCACGGGCGGCCGTGCGCGAAGACGGTGTCCACGATGAGCCCCGCCCATATTTCCCTCAGCAATGCCGGCGACCTGGTCGCCAGCCTCGGCAGTCCGCAGTTTCCCGCCCGGCTTGGGGCCTGGCTGCGCGAAACCGTCGATCCGCAGTCCCATTACAGCGTGGCGACGCGCTACCGTCGCGATGCGCCGTCGCAGTCGGTCGACAGCGTCGACGTGCTGTTCTTCGCTGGCGGCGACGATCCCGACGGCACACGCCACGCGCTCGATCTGTATACACAGGGCGACTGGCGCACCGACACGCTGCTTCCGCATATCGAGCGCGCCACCGATTCGCAACTCGTGTTCTCGTGCAACGAGGACATCGACACGGCGACCGAATACGGCCGCCATTTCGCGCTCGGCGAACTCGGCGAAGACTGCACGCTGCTCGGCAGCGAGCGCGACTACGTCTATGCGTTCTCGCTGTTTCGCCGGCGCGGCCAGCCGTCCTATACGCTGGCCGAACCGGCGCTGCTGCGCCAGCTCGGCGATTTCGTGCTGCCGCTCCTGATCCAGCATGCGCGGCTCGCACGCCTGACGCCGCGCTCGGACGACGGCGCGCTGCTGCGGCGGTTCGAACAGCGCCTGTCGGCCAGCGGCGCGGCGCTGTCGCAGCGCGAACGGCTCGTGTGCCGCGCGGCGCTGCAAGGCCAGCCCGTCCCGCAGATCGCCGACACGCTCGCGCTCAAGCCGAGCAGCGTGCGCACCTATCTCGGGCGCGCGCTTGCGAAGCTCGGCGTGGCGAACCGGGCCGGGCTGTTCGCGTGGTGCGTGACCGAAGAGGAAGCGCCGGAGGAGCGCGGTCACTAGACGACGCCTCCGCATCGCTGCAATCCCCTGCCGCCTTTGTCACGCGTTGTCCTCAAAACGATGACAGACAGCCGGCCGCCCCGCTCCTAGTATCTGACTCACCCGACGACAGGAATGCGTCGGATATCACGGAGACACGGCATGCCGAATACCGGATGGCCACCGGCCCGCACGGCCGCGCGCGCGTCGCCCATCGCCCTGCCGATCCAGACCCGGCGGCGCGACCGACATGACGCGCCGGCGGCGGCCGGCCTTCACCACGACGCATCGCCGCGCCTGCCGCGCAGCACCGGCACCTAGCCGCTCCCGATCCCATTCCAACCCGACCGGGTTCACCCGACCGGACGAGCCACACGGCCCGCCCGCCGGACACGTGCGCCCGTCGATCCCCCCATCCGGAGGAGACACATGCAACACGCCGATACCGTCTATCTGAACGGCCTGCTTTACACGGGCGATGCACAGCGCCGCTTCGCGCAGGCGCTCGCCACCCACGACGGCAAGATCGTCGCAGTCGGCCGCGACGACGATCTCCGCCAACTGGCCGGCCCCGCGACGCGCATCGTCGACCTGGCCGGCAGGCTGATGCTGCCGGGCCTCATCGACGGCCACGTGCACCCGCTCGGAGGCCACCAGATCCTCGGCGACTTCGACCTGTCCGGCATCGACGATCCCGACGCGATCCTGCAACGCATCGGCGCCTGCGCCGATGCGACGCCGAACGAACCGTGGGTCTATCTCGGCGGCGCCAACCTGGCCGCGTTCGGCGCGTATCCGACCCGCGAACTGCTCGACCGGATCGTGCCCGACCGGCCGCTGCTCGTGGTCGGCTTCGACGTGCACAGCGGCTGCCTCAACACGAAGGGCCTCGAAGCCGCCGGCATCCGTGCCGACACGCCCGACCCGGCCGGCGGCGTTTACGAGCGCGATGCGTCGGGCGCGCCGAATGGCGTTGTGCATGAAGCGGCGTTCTACCGCGTCTGCCCGATCATTCCGCAACTGAGCCCGGCCGGCTACCCGAAAACGGGCAAGGACGCGAGCTTCGCGATCCTCGACCGCAATCCGTTCGACCACCCGGTCGAGACGTTCGCGCAAACCCGCGTGATCGAGACGTGCTTCCGCGGCGAAGTCGTGTACGCCGCGCCGGGCTGGGCCGACTGACGCGCGAACCCGGCGGCCGTCAGGCGATGCCGAGCGCGAGCACCTGCCCGGTCGTCAGCACGTCGCCGAACGTGTCCGACAGCGCGGCCAGCGTCGCGCGATGGAGGTCGCGGTGCGATACCGTGCCGCCGTCCGCGATGTCGAGGTCGCGCGTCGCGCATGCGTCGTCGACGACGATCACCGCGTAGCCGAGCGGCACCGCATCGCGTGCCGCGCCGGCGACGCATGCATGCGTCATCAGGCCCGTCACGATCAGCGTGTCGATACCGGCCGCCTTCAGGCGTACATCGATGTCCGTCGTCGGGAACACGCTCACCGACGTCTTCTTCACGACCGTGTGATGCGGCGCCGGCTGCAGGTCCGCGTGAAAGCGGAACCCGTCGCTGCCGTCCGCGAAGATCGGGCTGTCGGCCGTATCGACGTGCTGGACGTGAAACACCGGAATGCCCGCGCGGTCGGCGAACGCGATCACGCGCTGCGCATTGCCCAGCGCACGCGGCCCCTCCGGAATCGGCAGGCGGCCGCTGAAGTATTCATTCTGGAAATCGATCACCAGCAGCGCGGTGCGGGCGGCGGCGATCGACGTCGGCGCGGTCGCGCCCGCCAGGGTACGGATGGTCGGATGTTGCATGGGTCGCTCTCTCGGTTGGCCTATCGAAGGAACGGCGCGCCGGGCCAGCCGGCGCCACCGGACGCGGCCCGGGTGCTCCCCGGCCGCGACGCGCCAGTGTCGGGCCGCGCGGCCGCGCGCGACAGCGGCGCGCGGGACAACGTCCGACAGGATCGGGCCAACCTGCAAACCGCCTACGACAGCGCGGCCGTTCGCGCACCCGGCTGCGTGCGCCCGTACGCGGCCATCATCGCGAAGCTGAGCAGGAAGCCCGCGCCGCCGATCAGCAGCAGGCCCGTCTCGCCGAACACCGGCAGCAGGTTCGTGAGTGCGCCCGTCACGACCCATGCGACAGCCATCACCGAGCCCGCGACGCCGAGCGCCCAGCCTTGCCGATCCTCGCTGACCGCGTCGGAGAACGCCGTATACATCGTCGTATACGCGACCATGTCGAAGCAGCCGACGACCATCGCGAGCGCCCACAGCACCGGCTCGTGCGGAAACAGCGCGGACAGGATCTGGCCGGCGCCTGCGACGAGCAGGCCCGTCTTCGCGATGTCGACCACGCGCCACACGCGCAGCATCAGCCGCACGACGAACAGCAGCCCGAACACGAAGCAGAGGCCGATTACGCCGCTGAACAGCCCGAGCCGCGCGCTCGTGTAGCCGAATTTCGCCTGCAGCAGCAGCATGATGGTCTGCAGGTAGAGCCCGTAGCCGACCTGCATCAGGAAGAACACCACCGACAGGAATGCGACGTTGCGCTGGCGCGCGGCCTCTCCGATGATCCGCAGCGGCAACAGCGGATCGATGCGCGTGTCGCCGCGCGGCGCGGCCGAGTCGCGATACGACGCCCAGGTCCAGAACGCGCAGGTCAGCGACAGCGCGGCGACCAGCACGAAAGGCGTGCCGTAGCCGAACAGCGGAGAAATCGTGCGGTCGGACGTGACGCCGCCGAGCACGGGGCCGACGATCACGCCCGCGCTGAACGCGAGCGACATGATGCTCATGTTGTACGCCTTGTTTTCCGGCGTGCTCAGGTCGGTGATCGCCGCCTGCGCGATGCCCTGGCAGCCGGCCATCAGCCCGGTGAGCCCGCGGCCGGCCAGCAGCAGCGCGATGCTCGCATGCCACGCGCCGGCCGCCATCATCGCGTAGCCGGCCGCGAGGCCGAGCACGCACAGCAGCAGGATCCTGCGGCGGCCATAGCGATCGGACAGGTCGCCCATCAGCGACGAGCCGAAGAACATGCACAAGGGGTAGATCCCGTAGCCGAGACCGAGGTAGAAATTGCGCGCGTGCGCGCCGGCGTCGGCCGGCAGGATGCCCGCGTGCGGATCGCTGAAGATCGCGGACATCATCGGATAGACGAGCCCGAATCCCATCGCGTCGATCGCGATGGCGAGCAGGCAGGGGCCGAGCAGCTTGTAGTCGAGCCGGGACATGGCGACCTTCCGGACAGAGTGGATGATCGCCCAAGCGTAACGACCGGGCGGCGGCCGCGGTAGGCCGCCACCCGCGATGCTAACCATCGGCAGACCCGATACCCTGCCCGCCGCCCTCGCCGATAGTTCGCTGGCGCGAACGCGACCCGAACCTGCTCGCACTTGCGACCGTGTGCCGGCTGAAGGTCAAGGGGCCGAACGCACGGTAACGTGCGGATCGCCGGGCTGCGCCCTTCTTCTCCTTTCCGCTTTGCGCTTCCTGCATCGTCGCGGCGTCGCGCGTCCACCCGCCACGCCACGACAAAGCGCGTGCACTCATCCGTTTGGACGGCACGCCGCGCGCGCTTTGTTGCGATCATGGCCGTCATTCATCGCGCGGCACGCACACGTGCGTCCGCCACGGAGACGCCATGAACGTTTTCGTTTGCGGGAAGCGGTGCGAGGAAAGTACGGCCCCCCCTTCAGGCAATCACACGCCCGGAAACGACAATGCCGCCGGCGGCTCTCCCGCGCGGCGGCATTGTCATTTTCCGAGCCACACACCACGTGCCGCTCACAATCCCTTCGGCTGGATCGCCGGTGCGCCGTTGCCGCGCGCCGCCTGCCTGCCGCCGCGCACGAAGCGGCGCCCGTGCGGGCCGTACACGCCGTCCGGTTCCGGATACAACGTCAGCAGCACGAAATACAGCATCCCGCCCGCCACCAGCGATACCGGCACGCTGAGATCGAGCCCGCCCGCGAGGTTGCCGAGCGGCCCGACGAACTGGCCCGGCAGGTTCACGAACGACAGCCCGACGCACGCGGCCGGCAGCCACGCGCCCATCGCGCGCACGTTCCACCCACGCGTGAACCAGTAGTGGCCGCCGCGCAGCCCGCGGTTGAACACCTGCAAATCGTCGGCGAGATAGTAGCCGCGCCGCGTTACGTAGCCGATCACCATGATCGCCATCCACGGGCCGCTGAACGTATCGATCAGCGTCGAGAACGTCGCGACGCTTTCGACGAGGTTGAACCAGAAGCGGCCGACGAAGATGAACGCGATCGCGATCGTGCCGATCAGCAGCGTCGCACGCACGCGGTTCAGGAGGCGCGGGAACTTGCTCGACACGTCGAGGCCGGTGCCGTACAGCGCGGTCGTGCCGGTCGACATCCCGCCGATGATCGCGATCAGGCACATCGGCAGCAGGAACCCGCGCGGCGAGATCGCGAGCAGGCCGCCGACGTAGTCGTTCGACGCGATGAACGCGGGCGCCTTCGTCGCGATGATCGTTGCGGTCGCGAGGCCGAAGAAGAATGGTACGAAGGTCGCGATCTGCGCAGCGAACACGGCGCCCATCACGCGATGCTTCGGTGTTTTTTGCGGGATGTAGCGCGCCCAGTCGCCGAGCGTCGATGCGAACGATACCGGGTTGCTCAGCGCAACCAGCACCGCGCCGACGAACGCGGCCCAGAAGCCCGCGCTGCCCTGCTGCACGGTGCCGGCGTAATTCATGTCGAACAGGCCGGCAAACGCGAACAGGCCCACGACGAACAGCACGCTCGCGGCCCACACGGCGATCTTGTTGACCCACAGCATGAAGCGGAAGCCGTAGATGCAGACGATCAGCACGAGCACCGCGAACACCAGGTACGCCGCGCCGAGCGTGAAGCCGTTGACTGGCACGCCGACCATGTCGTGCGCGCCGCCGACGAGCGCATCGGCCGAGCTCCACACCGCGAGCGAGAAGAACGCGATCGACGTGAGCAGCGCGAGGAACGAGCCGACGATCCGGCCGTGGATGCCGAAATGCGCGCCGGACGACACGGGGTCGCTCGTACCGTTGCGCGAGCCGAACAGGCTCATCGGCGCGAGGATGCAGGTACCGGCGAGCACGCCGAGCACGATCGCGCAGACACCGGCCTTGAACGACAGCCCGACCAGCACGGGAAAACTGCCGAGCACCGATGTGGAAAATGTATTGCAGCCGCCGAACAGCAACCGGAACAGATCGATCGGCCGCGCATAGCGCGATGCATCGGGAATGCGCTCGAAACCGAACGACTCGACCTGCGTAATTCTGCCTTCACTCATTTGTCTCCCACTCCTCTGGTGCATCTGTACCGCCCGGTGCTGCGGCGATACGACACATCGTCATCGATTCGCGGCCACTCTAACCGGATCGCGCGGCGCAAATATCACGCATTCGAGACGTTTACGACGAAGGAGAACAATGTTTCCCGGCAGGTCAACGGCCGGCGCCCGCGCCATCGGTACGGCGCGGGCGATGCGACGTCAGCGCGCGCCCTCCGCCGCCGGCTCGCGACATGCGATCAGGCCCCGCTGAACGGCCTGCCGCCCCTCGATGCCGGCGAGCCAGCGCTCGACGTGCGGGAAGCCGGCAAGATCGAGATCGAGTTCGGCCGCCGTGCGTAGCCACGGAAACGCGGCGATGTCGGCGATCGAATACCGCGACGACGCGAGATACGCCGATTCCGCCAAGCGGCTGTTGACGACCCCGTAGAGACGCGTCGCCTCCTTCCGGTAGCGGTCGATCGCTTCCGCATTGACCGTCTTCGATGCATGCAGGAACCACCAGAGCTGGCCGAGCATCGGCCCGATCCCGCCGATCTGGAAGTGCAGCCACTGCTGGACCGCCGTGCGCTCGGCCAGCGTGTCGGGCTGCAGAAAACCCGTCTTCGCGGCGAGATAGCTCAGGATCGCGCCGGATTCGAACACGGCCAGCCCGGTGCCGTGGTCGACGATGGCGGGGATCTTGCCGTTCGGGTTGATCGCGAGGAACGCCGGGCTGCGCTGCTCGCCGGCGGACAGGTTCACGTGCACGCGGTCGTGCGCGAGCCCGGCCTCTTCCAGGTAAATGGCGATCTTGTGCCCGTTCGGCGTGTCGGCCGTATAGAACGTGAGGGGATGCGTCGAGGTCATGTCGGTCCTTGTCTTCCGGTTACGGTTGCAACTACAATCATTGCAATTGCAATCCTATGCCGGAACCGATGGCCGCGGCGACATGCCAGTACTCGAAGGAGGGACATGCAGACTGCGCGATCCGGACTGCCGGGCCGCTCGCTCGGGCGCCGGTCGCTCGTCGGGCAACCGGGCCCGGCGCTCGCGGCCGATGCCGATGCTAGGCTTTCGCGTCGGCCGCCGCTTCGCGCGCCGCGCCGGTCGCGCGATCGAGCGCCGCGGCCATCGCCGCCTGCTCCTTGTCGCGGAACTGGCAGAGAAATAGTTCCGTGATCGTCGACTGGTACACCTTCCACATCTTCTTGCGCAGCGCCCGCCCCTTGTCGGTGATGCTCGCATACGCGGCGCGGCCGTCGTCCGCCGAGCGGGCGCGCGTGACGAGCCCTTCCTGCTCGAGCCGGTCGACGAGCCGCGTGAGGTTGTAGCGCTCGATTGCAAGCACGTCGGCGAGTTCGTGCATGCGGCGCGTCCCGTCGGGCCCGCTTTCCAGCCCCCACAATGCGTCGTACCACGCGTACGCGGGCAGGCCGGCATCCGCGAGGCGGCGCTCGATCTCGCGAATCATGGTGCGATGCGCGCGAACGAACGAAAACCACAGATCGGGTTCGGGGGCGCTCATGTCGGTTCTTCCTTATTTAATTGCAGTTGCAATCGATTCTACCGCGACGCCCCCTCTTCGTGCGCTTGCAACGACAACCAGGCCCCTGTTCATCCGCGCGGCCGTATCTCGGCGCGTGCCCGCGCTACTGCCCCGACTGCGCGAGCGGACCTTGCGGACCCTGCCCCGCTCCCGACGGCCAGCCGCCCGCCAGCGCCTTGTACAGCGCCACCGTCGACGCCGCGCTGCGCATCCGCCCGTCGGCCGCCGCATCCTGCGCCTGCAGCAGCGTGCGCTGCGCGTCGAGCACTTCGTAGTAGTCGATCGCGCCCGCCGAAAACCGCGCCTGCGCCAGTTGCGCGGCGCGCGCGCTGTCGGTCGCGGCCCGCACGAGATGGTCCGTCTCGTCACGCGTGCGCGCAGCGCGCAGCAGCGCGTTCTCCGTTTCCTCCAGCGCCCCGAGCACCGTCTGCCGGTACTGCGCGAGCTGCCCGGCCGCTTCCGCATCGCTCGCGGCGATCCGTGCGCGTACGCGGCCGACGTCGAGGAACGACCAGTCGATGCCGAGCGCGATCAGGTTCGTGTCGCTGCCCGCGCGGAAGAACCCGTAGCTGCTCGTCGCACTGCCGAGCAGGCCCGACAGCGTAAAGCGCGGGAACAGGTCGGCCGTCGCGACGCCGATGCGCGCGGTCGCCGCATACAGCCGCGCCTCGGCGGCCGCGACGTCGGGCCGCCGCCGCAGCAGGCCGCCCGGCGTGCCGGGATCGATGTCGGCGGCCAGCGCCGGCAGCGGCACGGGCGTGCCCGCCGACGCGGCTGCCTGCGGGAGATCGAAGCGGCCGATCAGCGCGTCCGGCGTCTGCCCGGTCAGCACCGCGAGCCGGTGCTCGTCGACGCCGATCGCCGCTTCGTATACGGCGATCCGCGACGTCGTCGATTCGTACTGCGCGCGCGCCCGGGCCGCATCGAGTTCGGAGCCGCGCCCCGCGCCGACGCGCGCATTGATCAGCGCGAGCGTCTGCTTCTGATTGTCGGCATTCTCGCGCGCGATCCGCAGCCGCTCCTGCGAGCCGCGCAGATCGACGTACGTACTCGCCACCTCGCCGGCGATCGCGACGCGCACCGCGCGCACGTCCGCCGCGCTGGCAGCCGTTTCCGCACGTTGCGACTCGATCGAGCGACGCACACGGCCGAACAGGTCGAGCTCCCACGCGGCATTGATCCCGACGCTGGACGTCGGCGTATCGCGCTGGCTGCGCGGCGCGCCGAACGCCTGGTCCTTGCTCATCAGCTGGTGGCCGATCTGCCCGCTCGCGGTGATCGTCGGATAGCGGTCGAACGTGGCCTGCGACAGCAGCGCATTCGATGCGTCGTAGCGCGACACGGCGACCTGCAGGTCCTGGTTCGCCGCGAGCGCCGTGTCGATCAGCTGCGTCAGTGCCGGATCGCCGAAGCCGCGCCAGAACGCGGCGTCGGCATCGGCCGACGCGTCGGGCGGCGTATCCGGCGTCGTACCGGACGACGACGCATCGCGCGGCGCCGCCGGATGCGCGTCGCGCGCGAACCGCGCGGTCGTGGCCACGTCGGGCCGCTTGAAATCGGGACCGACCGCGCACGCGGCGAGCGTCACCGACATCGCGAGCGCGGAAAGACGGAAAGCGGCGCTCATCGGTTTTCTCCTTCGAGTGTGCCGTGGTGTTCGCTCCACACGGCCGGCGTGCCGCCCGCGAGCTTGCGGATCGCCACATAGAACACGGGCGTCAGGAACAGCCCGAACAGCGTGACGCCCAGCATCCCCGCGAACACGGTGATGCCGGTGGCCGCGCGCACTTCGCTGCCCGCGCCGCCACCGATCAGCAGCGGCACCGAGCCCGCGATGAACGCGACCGACGTCATCACGATCGGGCGCAGCCGCAGCTTGCACGCCTCGAGCGCGGCTTCGATCACACCCTTGCCCTGGATTTCGAGCTCGCGCGCGAACTCGACGATCAGGATCGCGTTCTTGCACGCCAATCCCATCAGCACGACGAGACCGACCTGCACGAACACGTTGTTGTCGCCCCCCGACAGCCACACGCCGAACAGCGCGGCGCAGATGCACACGGGCACGATCAGAATCACCGCGAGCGGCAGCGTCCAGCTCTCGTACAGCGATGCGAGCACGAGGAACACGAGCATCACCGCGAGCGGGAACACGACGATCGCCGCGTTGCTCTGCGTGACCTGCTGGTAGCTGAGATCGGTCCATTCGAGCGTGATGCCCGGCGGCAGCACGTCCTTCGCGATCTGCTGCAGCTTCTCGATCGCCTGCGACGACGACATCACCTTCGGATCGGCGTCGCCGATCAGGTTCGCGGCCGGATAGCCGTTGTAGCGGACGACCGGGTCGGGCCCGTACGCGGGCGCCACCGTCACCATCGAGCCGATCGGCACCATCTCGCCCTTCGCATTGCGCGTGCGCAGGTTCGCGATGTCGGCGGCCGTCTGCCGGTGGCCGGCATCCGCCTGCGCCATCACGCGGTACACACGGCCGAACAGGTTGAAGTCGTTCACGTACATCGAGCCGAGATAGACCTGCAGCGTGCTGAACAGGTCGGTCAGCGCGACGCCCTGCGCCTTCGCCTTCAACCGGTCGACCTTCACCTCGAGCTGCGGGATGTTCGCCTGGTACGAGCTGACCGGGTAGCTCATCCCCGGCGTCTTCGCGACCGCGCCCTGGAACGCGGTGAGCGCGTTCTGCAAGGCGCCGTAGCCGAGGCCGCCGCGATCCTCCAGGTATAGCGAATACCCCGAGCCGTTGCCGAGGCCCTGGATCGGCGGCGGCATCAGCGCATAGGTGATGCCGCCGCCGATGGCCGAGAAGCGCGCGTTCAGGTCCGCGTTGATTTCCGCGGCGCTGCGATGGCGCTGGTCGAACGGTTTCAGGATCACGTACGAATTCGTGATGTTCGGCGTGTTCACGCCCTGCAGCGCATTCAGCCCGGCAAACGCCGGCACCATCTCGACACCGTCGGTGCCGAGCGCGATCTTCGTCATCTGCTCGGTCACCTCGCTGGTGCGCGCGAGCGACGCGCCTTCCGGCAGCTTCGCGCCCGCGAACAGGTACAGCTTGTCCTGCACGGGGATGAAACCGCCCGGCACCGCGTTGAGCAGCAGCGTGGTCGCCGCGAGCAGCGCCGCGTAGACCGCGAACACCGCCCCGCGCCGCTTCAGCGTGCGTGACACGAAGCCGTGATAGCGATCGGAACTGCGGTCGAAGAAGCGGTTGAACGGATGGAACAGCCAGCCGAATGCGCGGTCGAGCCCGCGTGTAAGCGCATCCTTCGGCGCACTGTGCGGACGCAGCAGCTTCGCGGCGAGCGCGGGCGACAGCGTCAGCGAGTTGATCGCGGAGATCACCGTCGAAATCGCGATCGTCACCGCGAACTGCCGGTAGAACTGCCCCGTGACGCCGGACATGAAGGCCATCGGCACGAACACCGCGCACAGCACGAGCGCGATTGCGACGATCGGCCCCGATACCTCGCGCATCGCCTGGTGGGCGGCGTCGCGCGGGCTCAGGCCCTGCGCAATGTTGCGCTCGACGTTCTCGACGACCACGATCGCGTCGTCGACGACGATCCCGATCGCGAGCACGAGCCCGAACAGCGTCAGCGTGTTGATCGAATAGCCGAGCAGATAGAGCCACGCGAACGTGCCGACCACCGAGACGGGCACCGCGACGAGCGGAATGATCGACGCACGCCACGTCTGCAGGAACAGGATCACGACGAGCACGACCAGCACGACGGCTTCGATCAGCGTGTGCTGCACCGCGCGGATCGATTCGCGCACGAACACCGTCGGATCCCACACGGGCCGGTACGCGACGCCGGGCGGGAAGCGCTTCGACAGCTCGTCGAACTTCGCATACACGGCCTTCGCGACCTCGAGCGCGTTCGCGCCCGGCGACAGGAAGATGCCGACCACGGCCGATTGCTTGTCGTTGAAATACGAGCGCAGCGTGTAGTCGCCCGCGCCGAGCTCGATGCGCGCGACGTCGGACAGCTTCACGACCTGGCCGTCGTCGCCGTTGCGGAGCACGATGTCGCCGAACTCCTGCACCGTGCGCAGCCGGCCGCGCACGTTGATCGACAGCAGGAAGTCGTTTTTCTTCGGCGACGGCTCCGCGCCGAGCTGGCCGGCCGACACCTGCACGTTCTGCTCGCGCACGGCGGCGATCACGTCGCTCGCGGTCAGCCCGCGCGACGCGAGCCGGTTCGGGTCGAGCCACAGCCGCATCGCATAGTCCCCGGCGCCGGACAGGCCGACGTCGCCGACACCGGTGAGCCGCGACAGCTCGTCCTTCACGTGCAGCGTCAGGTAGTTGCGCAGGTACAGCGAATCGCGGCTGTTGTCCGGCGAATAGAGGCTCACGTACATCAGCGGCGTGGGCGACTGCTTCTGCGTGGTCACGCCGTACTGGCGCACCTCGTCGGGCAGGCGCGACAGCGCCTGGCTCACGCGGTTCTGCACGCGCACGGCGGCCGTGTCGGGATCGACGCCCTGCAGGAACGTGACGACGACCTGCAGGCTGCCGTCCGAACCGGCGACCGACTTCATGTACATGATGCCTTCGACGCCGTTGATTGCCTCTTCCAGCGGTTCGGCGACCGATTCGGCGATTTCCTTCGGGTTCGCGCCCGGGTACGTCGCATGCACGACGACGCTCGGCGGCACGACTTCCGGGTATTCGCCGGCGGGCAGCATCGGAATCGAGATCAGGCCGATCGCGAAGATGACGATCGACAGCACGACCGCGAAGATCGGCCGGTCGATGAAGAATCGGGAGAAATCCATCACGTGCCCCCCGTCACTGCACGGCCGGCGCGCCGGCGTCGGCGACGGCCTGCGTGCCGTCGTTCGGCCCGTCGCCTGCGCCATTGCCGGCACCGGCGGCGGCGTCGGCACGCACGGGCAGCGCCTTCGGCTTCACCTGCGCGCCCGGATAGTAGATCCGCTGCATGCCGTCGACGACCACGCGATCGCCCGCCTGGATCCCCTTCTCGATGATCCGCTCGCCGTCCAGCCCGCGGCCGATCGTCACGTCGCGGCGCAGCGCCTTGTCGCCGGGCCCGATCACGTACACGTACTTGCGGTCCTGGTCGGTGAGCACGGCCTTGTCGTCGACGAGCAGCGCATCCTGGTCGCGGCCGCTGACGAGCTGCACGCGCGCATACAGACCCGGCGTAAACGTATGGTCCGCATTCGGCAGCCGCACGCGCGCGCGGATCGTGCCCGTTTGCGGGTCGAGCCGGTTGTCGAGGAAGTCGACGGTGCCCGCATGCGGGAAGCCCGTCTCGTTCGCGAGGCCCACGCGCACCGGATCGGCGCCGATCGCGCGATGCTTCGGATCGGCACGCCGCGCGTTGTAGCGCAGGTAGCTCTGCTCGTCGCAGTCGAAATACACGTAGACGGGGTTCTGCGACACGACGGTCGTCAGCAGCGTGTCGTCCGCGCGCGCCAGGTTGCCGACGGTGGCGACCGCACGGCCGACACGGCCCGCGATCGGCGCACGCACTTCGGTGAAACCGAGATTGAGCTTCGCATCGGCGACGGCCGCGTCGGCCGCCTGCAGGTCCGCACGCGCCTGCTCGGCCGTGGCGCGCGCGTTGTCGAGTTCCTCCTGCGACGTCGCATGCGCATCGATCAGCGTCTGCACGCGCTTGAGCTGCACGTTCGCGAGGCTCGCAGCCGCACGGGCCCGCTGCAGCTGCGCGTTCGCGCGATCGAGTGCGATCCGGTACGGGCGCGGGTCGATCTCGAACAGCAGCGCGCCCTGCGCGACCAGGTCGCCCTCCTTGTAGGCGACACGCTGCAGATAGCCGCTCACGCGCGGCCGGAGTTCGACCGCATTGACCGCTTCGACGCGTCCGTTGAATTCGTCCGCGAGGCGGATCGTGCGCGGCGCGATGGTGGCAACGCCGACTTCGGGAAGGGATTGGGCCGACGATGCGCCTTTGCCGTCGTGACAGCCCGACAACGCCAGCAGCAGTGCGCAGGCCGCGCCCAAAGGCGACATCCTGCGTAGGGGTAAGGAGAGCATGATGCCTCGCGACGGGTTAAACTGCCGCGTAGCTTAAAAGTTGAAGTTAACTTCAAGTCAAGTTTTCCCGGAGGGGCATCATGGGTATCCAGGAAATCCCGCAATGGCCGCTGATGTCGATTCGCGAAGTGGCCACACGCAGCGGCGTGCCGGCGTCGACATTGCGGTTCTACGAGACGCGCGGGCTCATCAAGTCGCACCGCAACGGCTCGAGCCATCGCCACTATTCGCGCGCGGTGCTGCGGCTGATCGCGTTCATCGTGTTCGCGCAGAAGATCGGCTACACGCTCGACGAGATCGCCGAGCAGCTCGTCAGCCTCCCCGAGGACACCGCGCCGAGCAACAAGGACTGGCAGCGGCTGTCGCGCGGCTGGAAGCAGCGCGTCGCGAGCCGGATCGAGGAGCTGCAGCGGCTCTACATCAACCTTGACGAATGCATCGGCTGCGGCTGCCTGTCGCTGAAGCGCTGCAAGCTGACGAACCCGGAAGACCGCGCGGGCCGCAACGGGCCCGGCGCGCGGCGCTGGCTCGGCGACAAGCCGCCTGCGGACGTCGAATGACCGACAGGCCGGACGTGGCGCGCTGATGCCGCGCCTGCTCGTGCCGATGCAGCCGCAAGGCATGACGTTCTGCGAACCGAAGGATGCGGGCAGCCCGCTCGCGTACGAGCTGGCGATCGCGTACCGGACGCCATCGCCGCTCGTCGATGCGCTGCGCGAGACCGCACGAAGCGCGGTGCGCGAACTGGGTCTGGTACTGGCGACGTGACGGCCGAGCGCGTCACGCGTGCCGCGCTCAGCCGCCGACGACGTTGAACGCGACGTCCACCACGGCCTGCCGGAACGCGTCCTGCCGCGTGGGCAGCGACGTGTACTCCAGCATCATGTGGCTGTACGACACCGTCGTGCCGATCGCGCTCGCGATCATGAAGAACAGCACGGTCGGATCGACCGGGCGGATCACGCCGGCCTCCACCGCCTCCGACAGCAGCGGGAACATCACGTCGTAGTACGGGCGCACGATCCGCTCCTGCAGCCGGTCGAGCCGCCCGCCCACTTCGGTCGCGGCCGTCGAGAAGAACATGCCCATGTCGGGCTCGTCGAACTCGTGATCGACGCACAACTCGATCGCGCGCCGCACGCGGTCGCGATGCGGCAGCGGCGACGTGCGCAACGCGCGCAGCGCGTCGAACATCGGCTGGGCCAGCTCGGCGATCTGCTCGACGATAGCCAGCCACAACGTTTCCTTCGTACCGAAATGATGCGCGATCAGCGCCGCGTCGACCCCCAGTTCGCGCGCGACTTCGCGCACGCTCGTCGCGTCGTAGCCACGCTTCGCGAACGTGCGGCGCGCAGCCCGCAATATCACGTCCGGCCCCACGGATGCCCCGGCCAGCGGCCGCCCTCGCATACGCCGCTTGACCGGCGCGCGCTCAGTGACTTCAGTCACGTTTTCCTGCTCTCCTTGAATGATTCGAATGCCCCTGTTCCGGCCCCGCTTTAGCGCCGCCGAAACCGGGTGACCTGCCCCGCTCCGTTGACACGCGAAGCCGGGAAGCGCTAGGATCATACCTTATTCATCACTTGATGATTTATCCATGACAACCCCTACACGCATCGTCATCGTCGGCGGCGGGATCGCCGGGCTGCAGCTCGCGACCCGCCTGGGCGAGCGCCTCGGCCGGTCCGGGCGCGCACAGGTCACCGTCGTCGACCGCAGCCCGACCCACATCTGGAAGCCGATGCTGCACACGATCGCGGCCGGTACCCGCGACGTCCAGCAGCAGCAGGTGATCTTCCTCGCCCATGCCCGCGACCACGGCTACGCGTACCAGCCCGGCGAACTGAAGGGGCTCGATCGCGCCCGCCGCCGCGTGCAGCTCGGCGAGATCCGCTCGCAGGACGGCGAACTGGTGCTCGACGCGCGCGAACTCGAATACGACGTGCTGATCCTCGCGCTCGGCAGCCAGGCCAACGATTTCGGCGTGCCGGGCGTGCGCGAGCACTGCTATTTCATCGACAGCCAGCAGCAGGCCGAGACCTTCAACGAAGCGTTGCGGATGCGCGTATTTCGCAGCATCGCGCGCGACGAGCCGTTCCGCGTCGCGATCGTCGGCGCGGGCGCGACCGGCGTGGAACTCGCGGCGGAGCTGAGCCGCTTGCTGGAAGTGGCGCAGGCGTATGGCGACGCGACGGTGCGCGAGCGGCTGCAGCTCACGCTGCTCGAAAGCGGCCCGCGCATCCTCGCCGCGTTTCCGCCGAGGATTTCCGCGTCGGCGCAGCGGCGGCTCGAACAGATCGGCTTTCACGTGCTGACGTCGACCCGCGTCACGTCGGCCGACGCGAACGGCTTTCACTACGGCGACGGTTCGTTCGCGAAAGCGGACCTGATGGTCTGGGCGGCCGGCGTGAAGGCACCCGATTTCATGCAGGCGCTCGACGGGCTCGACGCGAATCGCGCGAACCAGATCGTCGTCGGGCCGACGCTGCTGGCCACGGGCGACGAGCACGTGTTCGCGATCGGCGATTGCGCGAGCCTGTTGCCCGACGGCCAGGAACGGCCGCTGCCGCCCACCGCGCAAGTCGCGACGCAGCAGGCCGAGCATCTCGCGAAGCACCTGCCGGCGTGGCTCGACGGCCAGCCGATTCCGCCGTTCGCGTTCCACGATTTCGGCGCGCTCGTGTCGATCAGCGACTACGACGCGTTCGGCACGCTCGGGCAGTTCGGGTTCTTTCGCGGCGGTTTCATCCAGGGGCGTTTCGCGCAGTTCAGCCACCTGATGCTCTACCGGCGGCACCAGCAGGCGCTGCACGGCTTCTCCAAGGCGACCCTGCTGTGGATCGCCGAACGGATCAACGGCTGCGTGCAGCCGCGCATCCGCCTGTCGTGATGCCGCGTGTGGCGGTGTCGCGTAACGTTTCGAGGAAAACTGACATGAACAACCGTTTAGCGCCCTGGCTCGTGACCGTCGCCGCGATCGGCAGCTTCGACATGCCGTCCGTCTCGTGGGGCATGCCGCGACGGCGCAGCGTCACGCGCGACCGGCTGCCGTCGTGGGACGCGACGAGCAAGCCGACCATCAGCGTGCTCGAGCGGCCCACGGCCGACACCGTGATGATTTCATGGCGCGACGCATGCACCGGGCACTACGGTTATCAGAAGTGGCGGCTGTTCACCACGCGCAAGCGCGGCGTGTGTGCGCTGTCGGGGCAGCCGATCGAGATCGGCGACAGCGTCTTTGCGCCGCAATTGCTCGGCTCGACGCCGGGCAACGCCGCCGCGATGGTGCTGGCCGCGTGCATCGACGCGGCCCGCCCCGCCGAGGCGGCCTGAAGGTTCGAGATTCCGCTTCAGGCGGTGGTGACGCGATCCGTCTCGCGAACCACCTCGTTCATGCGTGCTTCGGCTTCCGCATCCAGCCGCGCCGCATTCGCTTCGGCTTCCGCTTCCGGCATCAGCTCGCCTTCCCACTTCGCGACCACCGCGCTGGCGATCGAGTTGCCCACTGCGTTCGTGGCCGAACGGCCCATGTCGAGGAACGTATCGACGCCGAGAATCAGCAGCAGCCCGGCTTCCGGGATGTTGAACTGGTGCAGCGTCGCAGCGATCACGACGAGCGACGCGCGCGGCACGCCGGCCATGCCTTTCGACGTCAGCATCAGGATCAGGAGCATCGTGACCTGCGTGCCGAGCGACAGGTGAATGCCGTAGGCCTGCGCGATGAACAGCGACGCGAACGTGCAGTACATCATCGAGCCGTCGAGGTTGAACGAATAACCCATCGGCATCACGAAGCTCGAGATCTTGCGGCGCACGCCGAAACGGTCGAGCGCATCGAGGATCTTCGGATACGCAGCTTCCGAGCTCGCGGTCGCGAACGACAGCATGAACGCTTCCTTGATCAGCACCAGCAGCTTGAACACGCGGCGGCCGAGGAACAGCAGCCCGGCGACGACGAGCGTGCCCCACAGCAGGAACAGGCTCAGGTAGAAGTCGCCCATGAACACCGCGAACTTCAGCAGGATCGACAGGCCGTTGATCGCGACGGTCGACGCCATCGCCGCCAGCACCGCGAGCGGCGCGAGCTTCATCACGTAGCCGGTGATCTTGAGCATCACATGCGCGAGCTGGTCGATCGCCGCGACGAGAATCTTGCCGCGTTCGCCGAGCGACGCGAGCGCCACGCCGAAGAACATCGAGAACACGACGATCTGCAGGATCTCGTTGTTCGCCATCGCTTCGGCGATCGACTTCGGCACCATGTGGCCGACGAAATCCTTCAGCGTGAACTTCGACGTCGCCAGATGCGCGGATGCGCCGATATCCGGCAGAGGCAACCCGAGATTCTCGCCGGGCCGCAGCAGGTTCGCCATCAGCAGGCCGAGCAGCAGCGAGATCAGCGACGCGGTGACGAACCAGCCGAGCGCCTTCACGAACACGCGGCCCACCGACGACGCGTCGCCCATGTGCGCGATGCCGACGACCAGCGTCGAGAACACCAGCGGGCCGATCACCATCTTGATCAGCCGCAGGAACACGTCGGACACCAGCGAGATGTAGCCGGCGATCTCCGCTGCGGACTGCTTGTCCGGCAGCTGCGTATAAATCATGTAGCCGATCAGGATGCCGGCCGCCATCGCGAGCAGGATCCAGCCTGCCGCGGACATTCGTTTGTTCATAACGGAATTCGACGCACGGAAGAAGTTGACGGATGAAAGGCGCGCATCCCGTGCCGTGCCAGGAAACCTGGGAGCGCGCGTGGCGAGCCGGTGGTGCCCTGTGTGTCGGGCACGGGTGCCGGCGCCGGCCAGGCTCGCGGATGTCCGCGAACCGACGTGCTGCCGCCGCAACGGCATTCGCGCGGGGGCGAACGCCGACGGCAGCGACTCAGCATGATGCGATCAGGTCAGGCCGGGTCAGTAACCGATCGCCGATCCGGCCGGACGGCGCGGGTCGTTGTAGCCGTAGATGAAGCCGACCCGCACGTTGCCGGACACGGACGAATCGTTCCCGGAACTCTGGCGGCTCGCCGCTTCGGTGCCCGGCAGGCCGACCATGATCAGCTCGGCGGCGCCCCACGGCGTCTGCTCGACCATCTTGTAGCCCATGTTGCGCAGGATCGCGAGCGTGTCGGGCGACAGGCCGTAGGTTTCATAATAGACCTCGTCGGGCAGCCACTGGTGGTGGATGCGCGGCGCGGTGACCGCGTCCTGCGGCGTCATCCCGTAGTCGATCACGTTCAGCACCGTCTGCAGCGTGATCGTGATGATGCGCGAGCCGCCCGGCGAGCCGACCACCATGAACACCTTGCCGTCCTTCTTCACGATGGTCGGCGCCATCGACGACAGCGGACGCTTGCCCGGTGCGATCGAGTTGCGCGTGCCCTGTACGAGGCCGAACAGGTTCTGCGCGCCGACCTTCACCGTGAAGTCGTCCATCTCGTCGTTCAGGAAGAAGCCCGTGCCCGGCGCGATGACCACGGCACCGAAGCGGCCGTTGACCGTGTAGGTCGTCGATACCGCGTTGCCGTCCTTGTCGACGATCGAGTAGTGGGTCGTCTCCGGCTTCTCGTGCACGCCGACGCCCGGCTGCACGTCGACCGACGGCGTCGCCGTATCCGAATGGATGCTCTTGCGGATTTGCGCCGCGTATTCCTTGCTCGTCAGCTTCGCGACCGGGTTGTCGATGAAGTTCGGGTCGCCGAGCAGCATGTTGCGATCTTCGTACGCGTGCCGCATCGCTTCGGTCATGTAGTGGACCGCCGCGGCCGAATGGTAGCCGAGCTTGCGCAGGTCATACCCTTCGAGGATGTTCAGCGTCTCGCACATCGTCACGCCACCCGAGCTCGGCGGCGGGGCCGACACGAGCTCGTAGCCGCGATACGAACACGTCAGCGGCGCCATGTCCTGTGCCCGGTAGGACGCAAAATCGGCGGCCGTGATCACGCCGCCGCCGCGCTTCGCGGCCGCCTCGACGATCTTCGGGATCTCGCCGTGATAGAACGCGTCCGGGCCCTGCTCCGCGATGCGCTCGAGCGTGCGGGCCAGGTCCTTCTGCACGAGGCGGTCGCCCGGCTGCAGCGGCGTGCCGTCCGGCCGCAGGAAGATGCGCGCCGCTTCCGGGTCCTTCTTGAAGCGGTCGATCGTCGTGTCGAGGATGTCCGTATCGCCGCGCGTCAGCACGAAGCCGTCGCGCGCAAGCCGGATCGCCGGCGCCATCACCTGCTTGCGCGTCAGCTTGCCGTACTTGCGCTGCGCGAGGTCGAGGCCGGCGACCGTGCCCGGCACGCCGACCGCACGATAGCCGTACAGGCTGTCGTCCGGAATCACGTTGCCCTTCGCATCGAGATACATGTTCGCGGAAGCCGCAGCCGGCGCGGTTTCGCGGAAATTGATGAAGCGGTCGCGACCGTCAGCCAGGTGCAGCGTCATGAAGCCGCCGCCGCCGATGTTGCCGCAGCACGAATTGGTCACGGCCTGCGCGTAGCCGACCGCCACTGCCGCGTCCACCGCGTTGCCGCCCTCCTTCAGGATGTCGACGCCGATTTGCGACGCGAAATGCTGCGACGAAACGACCATGCCGTTCTTCGCTTCAACCGCGGGGTCCGAAGCGGCGAACGCACACACGCTCATGGCCGACAACAGGGTGAGTACTACGAGCCGCCTCATGACGGGATCCTCCAGACAAATGAACCGTTGCATGCCGGAACGCGACGTCGTATCGGCGCGTGCCGACACGTCAATCGAGCATGTAATAAACAATACATTCCAGCGAGGCCGCGATCATAGCACTCGCTTTTTTGCGCTAAAACCTAGGGTTATCACTGAATTTATCGTGACCACAATCGAGATCGATTTTCGATGTATGTTTGTTTTGTTACATAAACTGCCGCACCAAGCGGCCGAGTGATGCGTCCCTCTAATTTCGGGCCGCAGACGGCCTGCCGCACGTCGATCGGCTAACATGCGTGAAGTCGTCGGCAGACTCACGTCTGCCGTTTTTTATTCAGATCAGAGAGCTGGAGTGCCCGATGGGGACGAGCATCAGGGCGTTGCTGTTATCCCAGATGGATAGCTTCACGCCGTCGGAACAGAAGGTCGCGCAGGCATTGCTGGATCGCTACCCTAGCCTCGGGCTCGGACCGATTGCGAGCTTTGCCAAACAGGCTGAGGTCAGCGATCCGACCGTGTTTCGCTTTGTCGTCCGGATCGGCTTTCCGAATTACTCGTCGTTCCAGCAGGCGCTGTACGGCGAAATCGACACGGCGATGAACTCGCCGCTTGCGCGGATGGATGCGTTCCATTCGTCCGCTGGCATGCGCGACAGTCATTCGGCGATTTTCCAGCGACTGTCCGAGTCGCTGGCCACGACGATCGAAGGGCTCGATGCGGCGGCGTTCGACGCCGCGGTCGCACTGCTGGCGAATCCGGATGCGCGTGTCTTCTGCGGTGGCGGGCGCTACACGGCGCCGCTCGCGTCGCTGTTTTCGTTCACCCTCGCCTATGCGCGGCCCCATGTTCAGTATGTCGAACCGAACGTGAACCTCGCGTCGGTCGCGCTGGCCGACATGGGGCCCGGCGACGTGCTCGTCATCTTCGATTTTCGCCGTTATCAGCGGGACAGCATCCGGTTCGCGCAGGCCGCTCACCAACTCGGCACACGCGTGCTGCTGATCACGGACGAATGGCACTCGCCGATCGGCGAATTTGCCGAGATCGTGCTGCGGATCCGGGGGCAGCCGTTTGCGATGCTTCAGACGAACGTGCCGGCGCTCGCACTCGCCGAAGCGCTCGTGATCGGTGTGACGAATCAATTGCCGGAGATGGCGCGGCAGCGGATGGAGAAGATCGAACATCTCAACACCGGCGGCATCGGGCAGGACACCAACCAGCGCGATTTGCCGGAGTGACGACTTATCGCCATTCAAGCATCGGCTTCAGCGCTCGACACCGTCGGGTTTGCAACCTGAATCAACAACTGCAATCCATAACATTGAATGCGTGACTCCAACAATCTTCGCGATAACTCGTTCAGGGCACCAGTTCCATCCGGTTGCCCGTCACGACCAGCCTGACGGGATCCGTCTTTTTCCACTGCGACTTCGGAATCGTCAGTTGCCACTCGGCACCGCCGTTATCACGAAAGAACCCTGCAATACCAACGATTTGCGCGTCATCCGTCAATGGCGCAGAAAGCCTCACGGTGGCGCCAGGCGCAAGCGTGGCCTCCTGACTGCCGAGCAGATCGGCACTCAGTAGCGCTTTGTCGTCATCGAGCAACTGGACGTAAGCTGCGTTCTCGAAAACCTTCGCGTCCTTTAACTGGTAGACGCGCATCACAACCGGTAGCGACTGTCCTTGCTCGTTCTCGTTGAGTGCGGAACGGCTTTCGATCACGAGATTCATCTGCTTGATCTTCGCGATGAAAATCGCTCGCGTCATGTCGGCAGTCGTGTCCTTCACCGCTTGCCACGTGCCGCAGCCAGACAACAACGCGACCGCCATCGCAGCAGCACTCGCCAGTCGAACGCTTCGCATCATCCGATTTGCTCGCAGCGTCACAACCAATCTCCCGTTTTGATCGTGCATGGATAGCGCCGGATCGGACCGCCCACACCTTCATACAGAGCGAGCCGCACCGCAAAATGGACACTCGCGTAGCGGCCTACGAAGCGGCTGAGTACGTCACCGAACAACGCGACGTCACCCGGCCCGGCAAAACCCGCCGGCTCGATACCCACGTTCACATTCACGATGCGGTCGACACGCGCACCTGCCAGTTCCGTTTCCTCGTCGAGCCAGACGTAATGAATCGCCTCGATACGTCTCCGGTTATCGTCTCGTCGCGTCCAGTCGTACAACGACAGTGCGCCGCGCAACACATTCGCGTCCATCAGGTTCAGCTCGGTTGTGCCGGCACCATTGAAGTGAGAAATCACCTGCCAGTGATAGTCCCCGCCGCGCGGGGGATACAGCGGCATCGTCGGGGCGGTCAGATTGCGCACGCGTTCGACACCGTTGAAAGTCGAAGCAGGCGTGGCAATCATCGATTCACGCAGCGCCATACGCGGCAAGCGCCCGTTGTTCGCCAACACCCGAACTGTTACGTGCCCGTCCGGCAGGCCACCGGGTTCGTCCCAGAGATGCCCGCCTAACGTCACGACCATCTCGCGCCGGCCCGTCACGCCCTGCCGAACCAATGAGTGGTAGTACCGATCCGGCGACTCGTGTCGGATCATCCCGCCCCGGTGCCGGAATTCCTTGATCGATTGATAGGTGTATTGCCTGGCGGTGCGTGGATCGTTTGCCACTACCGACATTACGTCGTAGGGCTCGACGTGCTCGCCCGCTGACGCCGGGGCGCACACCGGATAGTCACGGTCGTGTACGTTGGGCCGGATTGCCTGCGCATCCAGTTCGAACAGATTGATCACCGGCGTGCAGAATAGCCGGATGTTGTCCGCGCCGAACGTGACGTCACCAGGTATCCGATCCCGGATCACGATATCGAATTCAAGACGCGTTTCGCCCGGTAGCACACTGGCCGCGTCGAAACCGCACAAGTCGACGAAGTGGAACTTCTCGGGGAACGTGAAATATTCGAGCATCGTCTGCTCGCGGTCGAGATTGGCGTCGCGCACATCGAGATCGATCGGCCACAGTCGCGCCTGCGTGCCAAAGCCGGCCGCCTCGATAGACATCGCCGCCCGTGGTTGCAGCTGGCCGTCGAGTATGCGCGGCATGCGCACGCCGATCGACTCGACCTGGCGCGTGAAAACGCCGTACAGCGCCGATGCAATCGGTCGGTCGCCATGCAGGTATAGCCGGATACGCGACAGGTCGTCCAGCAAGCGCTGCTCGCGGTGCAGCAGGTCAAACGCGAGCCGGATCACCGTACGACCGTCCTCGCGCATGCGCGCGCCCGCGTCGCGCACGGTGAGCGGAAGCAGACGTATCGCCTGAGTGGTTCGATAAACACATATCGTCCCATCCGGTCCGACCGGTGTCGAACGTACCTGCAACCCCGGCGGCAACGTATCGAGAATCCGCGCCTCGCCGGTGCGTGGCGTGCACTCGAGGATGGCCAGCGACGGAATCGTGCGGCCTGCATGTGGCCATAGGTGATCGACCAGCGGATCGGTGATTTCCGGCAGCGCGTCGTCGAGCTTCATTCGCAGCCGGCTCATGAGGAACGCGAAACCCTCGTAAGTCTGCTCCACACTGTCGTGTCGCGCGCCAGGCATCGACATCCCCACACGGCGCGCGACATGCGGCTGGGATTTCGCAAATTCCCTCCCCGTTTCGCGCAGGTAACGCATCTCCGCATCGAAGTAGCGCAGGTACGGATCGTCGTCCGTACCGAAACCGCCCCCTTCAGGCATCGTCGGTTCGTTTTTTTCTTCACTCATGGTTGGAGATCCGGTGGCAGCGGTGGCAGGAGCGACATCTTCGAAGCGGCGCTCGCCTTGCCGACGACGAAAATTCGATCAGGCATGCGGAACCCACGTAGTTTCAGCAGGTCGACCGGCCCTGCACCGATCTGCGTGCGCAACACGTACGACAGCGGCTCATCGTTCCCGGCATTCCACGTGAGCCGATAACGCGTGCTATCGAGCGGCTTGATGTCGGCCTTGCTCAGCAGCCGCAGGAACGCCCAATCGCCAGTCGAATCGAACGCCTGCTGCAGGCCCGCATTGAGCGTTTGCCATGTGAGCCGCGCGTGCCCGTTCAGGCCATTGCCGGGCCACGCCAGTGGCGTCCAGCGCTCCTGCTGATTGAAATAGACGATCTGCTTGCCGTCGATCGACAGTTCCGAACGCGTCACTTGCGGTGTCGGCAGCGCCATCATTTCGAATTTCCCACCCGCATCGCCTTGCAGGTAGAGTTGCGCGCCAACCGCCGACAGCTGCCTGATGGCGCTCAGGAATGTCGGGTCGAACTGCAATGCCTGCGGTGCCAGCTCATTTGGCGCCCAACGGTCGCCCTCGGGTTTCATTACACCGGCCAGCTGTGTCGTGACAAAACGCGAAATCAACCCTGTATCGGGTCGCACATAGCGTCCAAGTTCCGCGAAGGACGCATCGGCCTGCGTATCGAAGAATGGATAGCGGCCGTTCATCGCCGCGTTGAACGGCGCGGCAACACTGGCTCGCCACGCGTCATTCAGGCTCGCTGCGGCCGGTTGCAGGATCGTCTGCCATGCGGACTCGAGCGGCTGCGCAAACATCGCATTGCCGAACCCCGCCCACGCCGCACCCAGGCTCGCGGCCGTGAGCGCCGCGTCATCGCGCGCCTGGGACAATTCCGACAACTTGCCTTGGAACACTGCCTGCGCGAGCGTGCGCGCCATTGCCTGCGCGTCAGGACTGCTCGCGATCTGTTGCAGCTTCAGCCGCATCATCGTGACCGCCGTCAGGTAACGCGACAGGCTCACGCCGCTTAGCGCGATGTTGGCTGGTGTGTTGCCCTTCCCATTTGCAGCGGCAGGTGACGCGTTCGTGTCGCCTGTCAGCACCAGCAGTGGCCCAAACGGCTTGTCGAGCGGGTAGACGACGGTCGATGCGTCCTCGTCGGTCCCGATCAGATTCTGCGCCTTTCTAACCAGCGTATCGGCTAGCGCCTGCGACGGCCGCCCCGCCTGCGCTTGATATTGCACGGATTTCATCAATGCGATCAACGGCGAAGTCTGTGCATCCGCCAGTCGAGAAAGCTGTTCTATCGCGCCACTGAGATTGGACGTCGGTTGCCACTGCATACTGTTGAGCATGCGCTGCCATGCGGCCGTGTACTCGCCGAAATAGCGTGCCGTCAATCGCTGCTTCAGTTCCTCGCCTGCACGTTTCTCGTCCACGATCGTCCTGGTCTGGATCGCACCGTGCGCGAGCGGGTTACCGGTTGTCTGCTGCGGCTGTTTGCCAGTCAGCACCCAATCGCTGCTGAGCTGGCGCTCGCCGGCAGCCTTGTCGATCGCCGTGGCGATCATGCCGTCCCACGCCGCACGCGTATAGATTCCGGGCACGGCCTGCGACGCCACGAACATCCCTCGCGCATCGGCGCCATTCAGGAGCGTTTCAAGCGACACGTCGGCATATTTGTTCTTGACGTCGTCGAGAATGCGCTGGTACACCGTGTCGTCAGCCGACGCGAGTCCTATCTGCGTGACCAGCATGTTGCGAGTCGCTGTCACGAGTTGATCGTCCGTCTCAATTCGCCAATTGGGATGCGCGTTCAGGTGATCGGCGTAAAACTCTGCGAGCCGTCGGCCGGTATCGTCACGCTCACCCAGCGGCATCTCCACGGGACGCGGCCAGAGGGCTACGAGCAAGCGCTTCAGAAACGCCGAATCTGCCCGCGACGGGTCGCCGAGCATCAGGTAGGTCTTGAGCGCGTTGTAGGTACTGCCCCTCGTGTCCTGCGATTGAAGGCTGTCGGCTCGCGCCTGATCCGCAGCCTGCAGCAGCTTGCCGATCGTTTGCACGACAGGCGTCTGCAGGTTGCGCGTCGCCGCTACCTGATACGGTTGCCAGAGACCGTCAAGGATATCGTCATTACGCGACAAACCCGCCCGCAGGTACCACGGTACGCCATGCTGCTGCCGGTATTCGAGCGTTTCCATCACCCTTTGCAGCGCCAGTTGCGCGCGCCACGCGGCGGCCGTTTGCGGCCGCGCATCGACCGCCGCACTCGCTGCTGCCTGCGCATCTCGCATGAGCCGCTCGTTGGCAATGAACGACACGGACATCCATGCGCACCACGCGATGGTCGCAACGATCAAGCACATCGCCAGCGCGTTCGGCCAGTAGAATCCCACTCGCCGGCCAATACGCCTCCGACTGGCGATTGCGTGCCATGCTGGCAGCAGAGCGGCCGGTTGCGGCGGGAGATCGATCGGGACGTTCGGAACTGTCGCGCTCCCGTCCACGGTGACCGGCACTGGCGTCGGCATTGCCGCCGTTGTCGCAAATACGGGTGCGAACATCACGCCCGCCAGCGGTGTTCGCAGCCAGGGTGAACCAAGGAGCGTTTGCCAGCTGGCGACGATATCTTCGTGCTGCTTCCCGATGTATTGTGAGATTTCGGCTAGGCAGGTGATACGTGTGGGTGCTGTACACAGACGAACGCCTGCATCCGCCGTCCCACGCTCGATCTCGGCAAGCTGATCGCGTAATGCCCGCGCCGGCTGCCCACCCTTGTACGCCAGCCCGGGAAATGCACCGATCGCCTCGAACGTTTCGGGTCGATCGCCGTGCGCGGGCACTGCGTGCAGGAGCGTGACAGGCGCGGCGCAGCCGATGTCGGTCACAAGCGCGGCGAGTGCGCGCGGCAGTTCGGTATCGCGATCGTCCGAATGCGTAACCTGCACAATGCTGTCGACCGGCCGCCGGCCCCGCAGCTTACGGATTTGTCGGCGCCATGTGCCAGCCTCGATGCCGTCCGGTGCCACGTGCACGAGAATCGCGTTGCCGACCGGTATCGCGCCCGCTCGCTTCAGGCCCGGCGCGACCTGATCGATCAATGTATCCGCGCCGCTCACCATCAGCCACGGTGATCGGTATCGCCAGAGCCTGCCCCGCGAGGCGCGTAGTTCCTCGGCCACGCGTTGCAGACGGGCATCGAATTTCAACGGCTTCTGCGCCTTCGTCGCGTCGCCGATATCCCTGCGAAACGTCTGTCCGGCAATGGTGTATGCACCGATAAAAAACAAGCAGAGATGTACGGCGACGAAGACGATCAGCGCGATGACGATGACGATCACTACTTGCATACGTGCTACACCTGGCGCGAGATCGAACAGGTCGCCCCGGCTCCATACGAGGCCAATTGCGCACGCCGCGACAATCAGCGCGGAGACAACCACGCCCCAGAGTGCGAGGCGTCCGGAGGGCGCAGACGCTGCAGCGGGTGCTGCGTCAAGCGATCGCAAGGTCAGTTTCGGATCGGTCATGCTGAGCGTGTCCAGGCAATGAAGAATCCTTCCCGCGTGGACCGGGAAGCACATGAATGACGGCGGACTGCACGCCATCGATGATCAGTTGTGGCGCATCCGCAGCACCACATTCGGTAGCGGCTGCGACGGACAGCCATCCGCTCGCACTACCAAAATCGCCCACGATGTAGGCGAGGTCACATTGGGCCTCGCTGTTCGCAAGCGCCTCCAGGTTCGCGATCCGCAGCCCCTGATTGCAACGCTTGACGGCACGTGTGACCCAGGCACGCGTCACGGCAGTGACGTCTGACCTGCCCCAGATCACGGCATTCGCGAAACCGTATTCGATTTCGTCGGCGTTGCCTTCGACGGGGCGATGCAGGGTCGCCATCGCGTGTACACCTTCGGGTAGAGCGTAGAAGCCGGCGTCGAGCAGCACCGCGACGCATCCCTCCGTGCTGCCGGTCGGCGGTCGTTCTTCGTGCCAAGCCATTGCGATCACGAGCAGCGGGCATGCGTCGCGGGCATCGAGCCACGCGTCCGCCAGCAGCAACCCGTGCGAAGCGGGTGTGGGTAGCACAGTGAGAGGCGGAAGACCAACCAATCGCAGCGCGTCGCGCACCTCCTCCTCACGCAACGCTTCTTCGCCGGGCTCAGCCAGTACGCGCACTTTCGGCCAGTAGGCGGCTTCGTAGTGCGTGAGCGCGTGCAGGCTCGCAGCGAGCGGTTCGAGCGCTTCGGCGATCCTGAGTGTGAGCGGGGTAACGGGTCGCTTTGGAGGTGTATCCGCTACGGTATCGCTCTCCTCTGTCGGGTCGGCTTCCTCGGCCTCGTCGGCTTCCTCGGATAGTTCCAACGGGTCGTCAAAGCGGCAGTGCTCAACGACACCCGCGCCCAGACGAGGCTGCTGCTGTCGCGGCAAACGCACCCCCGCATCGATCGCCTGTGCAAGCGTCTGGTCGTTCAAGGGCAAGCAATAGCCGACGCCCAGCACCCGAAGCGGCTGCTGCGCGACACGGATGCGCTCCGCCAGCCATCGGTCGCGATGGAGGTTGCGGTGGTATGCGCGGTACCACATTGCCTCATAGCGAGCGCGCTCGATCGCGAACAGAAAGCCGAAAAGTCCGCTCGGGATACCGACAACGCAGAACCAGAACCATGGGCCGGCCGCCCGCTCACCCTTTGGCCAAATTAGCAGAGTGGTCACCGCTCCGAGCACCGCGCACGCCGACCAGACGCAGAACCACCACGGCCAGAAGCGCGGGCGGCTCGGATAGGCGTTCGGGAGCCCCGCGTGAGAGAGGTCGACGGGCATTATTCGAAGTGGACGTTCGGCAGCGACGAGATCAACTGGCAACCACATGCGCAGCGATGGCCGTCCAGCGCGAACGGCTTGTTGTCGCGATCAGGAAACTTGTCGGCACCTTCGTCGATGAAGGTTGGGCCATGCAGATTGCAAGTCGCCTCGTCGCCCTTGCGGGCAAGCGATTTGCCCATGAATATCGTCCAGGACGAGCCACCGGTGACTTCGCCACCGTGTTCGAGTTTGTCGCCTTGTCGGATGGGGGATTTCATAACCACCTCAAAGTCAGTTGCCAAGCTTACATTTCCGCCTTTAAAACCGCGGCTCCGAAATTGGGTCATACGATTTTATTTTTATATTCCCTATATCTACGAAACCAAACTCAAAACGACTAGAAACAAATATTTTTTTACCAGAACCAATTGCAACCTCATATATCCCACCACCATACGCCCCCCTAAAAATCATACGCAAGCTTGGATTTAAATCATAAACAGAAGCAAATTGAGCCCGAGGATCACGAAGATCTATCTTATTCGGTATTCCATAAACAACCAAACTTCTTCCATCCAACGAAAATACGCCTCCATTAATATGATGATTGATTTTAACCGCCCCAATCATCCTACCGTCCCGCTTAACTAGCAAAGCTGACCGGCCGAAAATTTGCGCCGAATACCTCCTATCGCAAGATATAACCATATTCGCACGCGCATCCGACATGAAAATTATCAAAGGAAAAATAAATGCAACACACCTCCTCATACCTTACCCCCAAGACCCAATACACTCTTCGCGTTTTCGCCCAACGCAATGACCGACCATTCATGTCACATGGATCGGCAGATCCTTCTTAAAACAAATCATTCCATTTCTGATTTTCAGTCAAAATTCGACACCACCCTATTATGAGATGACCGCATGCGACCAACAGATGATATGGGCACCAACCTCATGCTACCGGCCAATCTTTATGGACTCAATAATCGCATTAATCGCCGCCCACCCTACTCACCGCCTTTTCCACGACCTTCCCGCCAGGCGTAGGTGACCCATTCAATAATTGCAGAGACAAATAAAACAGGATCTGCACTGGGGTTTTTCACCGAAAATAGTACAGCAGCGTATTCGTCAGACATGGAAGCTATAGTCTCCTGCAACATATACAAAATCATCACCAGACAACAAAGAGATTTGCCATGCATCTTCCAGAGAAAGGCCCTTATATCCAAAATAGCCGTTATACTCAAAAACATTATCAGCAGGATTTTTATAAAATCATATGAAGGCAGTTACACTTAGTCCATCTACATCCACGCATACAGAGCCATCCGAATTGAGCCGCCTGTTTTTATAATCCAGCAAGTAGGCCCAAATCTCGTATCAAATGCTCCCCGTGCATACAAAGCGAGCGCAACCCAAGAGAGACCGATAAAAAACACAGGCACGTTATAAAAATTTCACAGAAGACTCATCAGCCACAAAGGAAACCACCAACACCCAATAAAATCACCTTTCCCAATTGAACAACTCAGCGCACTTTTTGTCGTCGATTTCAACCGACCTTCCCCTCCTTATTTCAATAACGTCAATTTTTGATCCCACCTCACACTGACGCCAATCCAATGATACATATCTCCCATCAAGCGATATAACAGGAAACATATTTGAAGATGCCTCCCCTTTCAGCTTAGATTTGCTTACGGTAGCCCTATAGAAACCCGGGATTTTCACCAAATTCCTATCGCTCCCGAGCCTCCCAACAACCGCCAAAAAACTCATAGGAGAGACAGCAACCGGTATCATTGACGCATAAATGCCCGCTTTAAGATTTACGTCTGACAAGAAGCTCACATGTGGAGCAGCACGTCTCGCATGAATCGGCGTATTAGCTGCACAATGATTTAGCTCATCGACAGGAACGTAATCGGTGCCAGACATGATAACTACCTCACCATCCGAACTCAGTGTTGCGCCAATGGGTTCTTTGTCAATTAAGCAATAAAATTCGCCAGCAGTCGTCCGTCCGGAGAAAACAAAATACCCGGAAGCACCCGCGGCACCAATAGGCTGACAGTAGCTCAGAGTTGATGCGGCTACCAGACCAATTAATATGAACTGATTTACTTTCAAAGAAGAACCTTCTTGATCATGCGAGTATACTTGACTCGATCGCCAATCCCGCCGTCCCCTCCATTAATTCCCATAGTGATATCCACTATCACTTTCTTCTCTCTCGCGAGTTCTGCCGCCGTCTTCGCGAGACAAAAATCATCCCGGTCAATAGCGCGGAGAACCTTCGACCTGAGACAGGTTATATACCAAGCCCCCGAATCCAAGCAATTTTCCGGCTCAGTGGCAACAATCTGAGGATTTTCAATGTGAGCAGGGATTTTTTTCATTAACGCTCGGTTTTTCAACCTATATTGAGGATCATTCCACCACGAGGCGGAAAAATTCGTTTGTGCAATCCATCCCCGATACAACCAATAGTCAGAATAATTGCTTCGGAATGTAAGCTGCTTAAACCCGCGGCCACGGAATTTTTGAGCATCCTCGCTATCACAGTTCCCAAATCTCCAGCTATACGACGATGCTATGAAGCCGCCTTTTGAACTATATTTGGTCAATCTGAAATACGGATCGTCTTCAGAGGAAATTTCACCATACCAGTGCCCAAGATCTTTTTCAGATTTTTCTGAAATTTGATTTATGCGCTCTCCGTAAACTGCGACCTCAGTCACTTTACCAACCATACTCGTCTCTTGCATGCCACAGAGAAATTTTGATTCCACTGCGCCCTGGCCTAGGAAATGGGATTGTTTCAGATTGCTCGTCAATCCATATTTTCTAAGCGAGAAGTTCAAAGGTTTTCTATATTTTTCCCGGATAGCACTCGCGTTACCAGACATGTGACTGTTTGAGTAAATTAACGCGAACTCATCTTTACTGAACCATGCGGATTTTCGGAAATGCCGAATAAACTCGAGCGGATGGAAAAACCACAGCGCCTGCCCCGCCGGAAGCCCCGTTTTGTCCCAAAACTGAACGTCCTTCAGATACTTCATGAAATCGTTGTAGCCCTTGTCATTACCGTGATAGAAACCGCCCTCGTCAAGCAGCCTCGCATAGCGCTCCTCGTTGTTTGTACTGTCCCATTCGCTCGGCGCGTTGCAGACGAACCCGCGTAGCTGTTGCCGTACCTGGGTGTTGCTTTTTACATAGGCCCAGAGCACTCTCGCCTTGTGAATTTCCGGCGTTTCACCCGTCACCGCTGCTACCTCGTGCGGAGTGGCATCGTCTAGTATTTCCCTCAGCGCATCCACATCACACATTCCGTCACTATCGAACGGCGTATTACCCTCAGTGATTTTTTGCCAGCCCATCAATGACAGGAAGTCCGCATCGGAGAACTTTTGGATACTTGAATCATTAATGTCGATGTAGCCCACCTTGTCTGCCGCCCAATTGACCTGCATCCACGTCGCGCGCGCGTCTGCCGCCAATGTTTGAGACGGAGACAGGATGCAACCGAAACGCAGCAGTTCGTATCCGTCGCTCGGACATGACGAATAAAGCGCCGTCGCACGCTTGTACAGGTCGTATTCGTAGTCCTTTTCCTCGACGGGTTGCGGCGTGAGCAGCGTGCGGGTACCGTCTTGCGCAACGCTCCATACCTTGGTGTATTTCGAGCCGAGGGTGAAGTAGGTTTCAACCAGCAACGGCAACGTGTTCGAGCCCTCTTGACCCGGCCTGAATTCAATCCCGTGCAGTTTGTTTCGAGCATCGGCCTTCTCAGGCAAACGACGAAAGTCGCTGCCTGCCGGAATGATGAAATACGCGTGCCCCCACCAGTCCGTTCCATTCGGCGGGGTCGGCACGCTCCTACCCAGTTGCGTGCTCCCGAAATAAGTGTCGAAATCCGCCGGCAACATGAAGATTTCTAAATGCAAATGCGGCATACCCTCATATTGCCCACACCACCCCAGTACATCTTTGCGACGAACCTTCTTGCCCTCCCCCGAGACCGCCTGCGTCACCTGCCCCTTGCTCACCGGGCCAGTCGGCATGCGCAGGAATTCCGGCATCGCCTCTGCGTTCGCCCCGTGCTCCTGATACTCCGCCAGCGGCAACAGATGCATATAAAGCGAATAGAAGGTCAGCGTACGACCTTCACCCGTCTCGGTCGTATGCTTGAGCAACACAAATCCCGTATGGCTCTTGCCGCTGTCAACGGCATGCTGGCAGACGCGATAGGCAACGACTTCCCCGTCGGCAATCGCGTACACCTCGCCCTTCGTATCGGACTGAAGATGCATGCCACAATGCCAGCGCCGATCGTGGGCGATCGGATAGATGCCGTGATCGCCTTCGAACTGGTCTACCGCATCCATCATCGGATCGGGGTTCGTCCCGGTCGGGGCCGCGAAACCGGCTTTGGGCAGAAATGGCGGGCTGATAATCATGATCGTTACCGTGTATGGCTGTATTTGTCGCTGGGCTGGTAGTCGCTCACCGGCAGTTGCGGCAAGCTGATGGACGTATTGCGCGGCCCTTCGAACGTGAACGAGGCAGCCCTGATACGAAACTCGCCCGGACAGTTGAATACGACATTGCCGTTCTCGATGGTCATTGACGCGCCGCCGCTGGCCACCATCGCCCCGGTCTTGGCGCTCACGAGCACATTCGCGCTGGCGCTCGACACATGCAATTGCTCGTCGGCGAAGAGATCCATCGAAGCGCGTTGCGCCTGCAACTCGATTTTCCCTTTCGAAAAAATCTTGATGCCGAGCTTGTGCGCGCACAGCGAGATCAGGTCACCCGCCACCATGCGCAGCCGCCTGACGACACTCACGTCCAGGTCCTGACCTGCGGTGACGATCACGTTCTCTCCCGCTGAGTGCTGCACCGATTTCGGTGTCACGAATGCCATCCCGCCGGGGGCACTCGCAAGCAACCCCGCGTCGCGGAGCTGATTCAGGCTGTCCAACAGCGCCGCCTGCGTCGCACGGTCCGCAGGATCGGCCTTGACCTGCGTCGCCGCGGCCGCAAGGTCCGTTACACGCTGCAATGCAGACTTGAGTTGCGCGACAGCGGCGGGCATATCAAGGTGCGGCTGCCCGGACCCGCCTGGTGCATCTGCCGAGACGAACAACCCCTTCGGCGCATGCACCGTGCCCCAGTCCTGCGTGGTCAGCTCGAAGCCCTCGCCGCGCTTGTTCTTCTCACTATCGACAAGACAACCCATGTTGAGCGACGACTGCCCGAACACCGTCGCTAGGCGGATGCCTTCGCGGTCTTTCAGATCCTCGAAGCGCAGCTTGTTGCCGAGCAGCGGGGAGCGGAACACGGCTCGGCTGTACCATCCCTCTTTGCCATGCACGAGGTCCCGATGCGCATAGTCATGCAGGGCCCCAGCGATAAGCAGGCGATCGCAATTTCCTTGAGTCGCGACGACGCGTACTTCCGACCGCGGCAGCAGAGGGATGTGCAGGCCGCCGCGATACGACGCAGACGTACGCAGCAGGCGCAACGGCATGCTGTTCGTGCCGCGCTTGCCGCTATGCCGGGTGAACAGGAGCCTGACGCGATAGCGGCCGTATTCATCCATCCACGCGTACGGTTCGTCGTCGCCGGACTCGACCACACCGATCAGCATGCCGGTGACCCATCGCCAGTGCTTTTCAGGAACATATTCCGGCCGATAGGTCTGGTGCGCGGGAATCGCTTCGAAGGTGTTGATCACCGACTGGCTACGGCTGCCGGTCGTGACGAGCTTCGTGATCACCATCCCGTGCGGCGCCTCCGGCACCACGTCATTGGTAATCCTCACCACCATGCCGGGCGTCATGCCAATGACGTTACTCGTGCCCGAGAGGCGCATCTGCCGCGTGAGCAGTTCGTCACGCCGCGCGTCGGCCAGCGCCTGGCCTTCTTCGACCGAATGGAAATGCTCGATGCTGCGGTTCACGCTCCCGTACACCGAGCGGTCGTCGTGGGCCACGACCGCTTCGACCTGTAGCGGATCGTCGGGAATGCGGTAGTTGTGATCCCATTCGCGCACCTTCTGCGGCACCAGCGCGCGCGTGGCTTCCAGCGTCAGAATCGCCTCGTGCCAGCTCACCAGGCCGGAATGCGGCAGCAATGGCACCTCGAGCGCTCGCATATAGCCGCGCGGCGTATTGCCGAACACCAACGTGTCGCGTTGCGGGCCGTCCTCCTTCCTGGCCTGCTTGAAGTAGTAATAGACCCCCGCACGCCGGCAATGCCGGTCGATAAAGTTCGCGACCGTCTCCTCGTACATCACGGTTTGTTCCAGCTTCCCGTCGAGCCCCTCCAGCTCGAACTCGACATCGAAGGATTGGAACACACTGCGATCGACGATCACGTCGGCCAGCAGTTCGTGCAACGACCGGTCCAGAAATACGGCCGAATCGTGCACCTCTTCAAGCAGCGAGAAACGCGGCTTCACGTGCAATTGATAGGTCGCCTCGTCGCGAGACGCCTTGACTCGAGTCCATTGCGTGACAACGCCGTGCACGGTACGCGCCGCATGCCGAACCGGAGCGATCATCCCCCGCCATCGACGGCACGGACGCGTGTTCCTCGATCGTGAAAATCGCCGGCCGACCGACGATCGCCGCACCGTCGATCCGTTTGTCCTTCGACGTCACGGTGATGTCCGCGAGGAATCGCGTATTCATTTCCTCGGTCAGGACGAACGACAAAACGGAAATCGGCGCATCCAGCGTCGCGATCTCCAGATGCAGCGGTTGGGTAACGACCGAACCGCGGTGTTTCAGCACATCCTGAATGGTTGGCATGGCTGCTGTTGAACGAGAGGTTGTACACCGGCACGTTCGTCCACTCATGCATTCGGGGACGCGGTGCCACTACGCTCTCGCCAGTGAAGCATAGGCTCATGGAAATGAACACACACTGCCCGGACCTGATAAGCCGTTATCTTTTTTGATATGCTCAAAGCAACGCCCCGCATTTGATTAAATTCATTTTTATTTTTATCGCACCGGAGTATCTCGACACCGCCTCTCTCAAGACGCCGATAGAGCAGAATCCTTGGATGAAGCACCTGGCCCGCACGCCGCAAACCTTAGATGGGCGCGGCGGCCACCCTCCAGTGCCATTCCTCATCGTGGGAAATCAATCTTTCTAAAATTCGAGTTAATGATCGCTCGATAAACACTCAATAAATCGCCCTCTAAATCCGCGCATCCCCATACGAAATCGATCGACTAGCTCCGGAAACAATCGAATCGAACAATGTATAAAATTGTCACGCGATAGTCGCGATTCGATCTTGCTACTTGGGATATGGCTAATCGGGGCAGTCTGACCGGCAGTGCGGTCAGAGAATGGCGTGACATGGTGTTGCACCCATGCCGGAATGACGCTCGGATTCGTCGCCGATCTGGTGATCGCTCTTCGGTGGATTGGCCGGAACCGTCACGGCCTGACTCGTCGGTAAGGCTGCCGGCTATGCAGCAGGCTCCGACGTAGGTGCGACATCGATGACGGATGGATGTCGCACCACACGAATCAACTTCCAGACTTCACGACTCGACATCCTCGAGACTGAACACCTCGGTCTTGTCGTTATACGAGAACACCTCCCCGTAACGCCCCCAGTCGATCACCGCATCGAGCGTCTCCTCGGCCGCTTCGTCGGACAGGAAATCCTCCAGCTCCTGCTCGAAGCGCACCCGCGGCGCACGATGGCCCGGGCGCTCGTTCAGCACCTTCTTGATCCGCGCGGCGAGCGGCACGTGCTTCAGCAGATGATCCGCGAA
>NZ_JAAGPP010000004.1:0-135427 GCF_017104975.1 Burkholderia sp. Ac-20344 | reverse complement strand
CGACCGCCTGGTGATCAACGCGCAGAACTGCGTGCACTGCAAGACCTGCGACATCAAGGACCCGACGCAGAACATCGTGTGGGTCACGCCGGAAGGCGGTGGCGGGCCGAATTACCCGAACATGTAACGCAACGCATCCCCGCGCCTGCGGGCGCGAACGAACCGGAGCAAGACGATGAGCAATGCAGCGAAAGAAGTCGTGGTGGTGAGCGGTGTCCGTACCGCGATCGGTGATTTCGGCGGCAGCCTGAAGGATTTTTCGCCGACCGACCTCGGTGCGAAGGTGGTCGCCGAAGTGCTGTCGCGCGCGAACGTGTCGGGCGATGCAGTCGGGCATGTCGTGTTCGGCCACGTCGTGAACACCGAACCGAAGGACATGTATCTCGCGCGCGTCGCGGCAATCAATGGCGGCGTGGCGCAGCATACGCCCGCGCTGACCGTGAACCGCCTGTGCGGCTCGGGCCTGCAGGCGATCGTGTCGGCCGCGCAGACGATCATGCTCGGCGATGCCGACGTCGCGATCGGCGGCGGTTCGGAGAACATGAGCCGCGCGCCGTATACCGTGCCGGCCGCGCGCTTCGGCCAGCGCATGGGCGACGGCAAGCTCGTCGACATGATGCTCGGCGCGCTGCACGACCCGTTCCAGACGATCCACATGGGCGTGACGGCCGAGAACGTCGCACGCAAGTACGGCATTTCGCGTGACGCGCAGGATGCGCTGGCGCTCGAATCGCATCGTCGCGCGGCGCGCGCGATCGCGGAAGGGCGCTTCAAGGACCAGATCCTGCCGATCTCGATCCGTACGAAGAAGGGCGAGGTCGCGTTCGACACCGACGAGCACGTGCGTCACGATGCGGGCCCGGACGACTTCACGAAGCTGAAGCCGGTGTTCGCGAAGGAGGACGGCACGGTGACGGCCGGCAACGCATCGGGCATCAACGATGCGGCCGCAGCCGTGCTGATGATGAGCGCGGATGCCGCGCGTGCGCAGGGCGTGAAGCCGCTCGCGCGTCTCGTCGCATATGCGCACGCGGGTGTCGATCCGGCGTACATGGGCATCGGCCCCGTGCCGGCCACGCAGAAGGCGCTCGAACGCGCGGGCCTGAAGATCAGCGATCTCGACGTGATCGAGGCGAACGAGGCGTTCGCGGCCCAGGCATGCGCGGTCACGCAGGAGCTCGGCCTCGATCCGGCGAAGGTCAACCCGAACGGCTCGGGCATTTCGCTCGGTCACCCGATCGGCGCGACCGGTGCGCTGATCACGGTCAAGGCGCTGTACGAACTGAAGCGCATCGGCGGGCGTTACGCGCTCGTGACGATGTGTATCGGCGGCGGCCAGGGGATTGCTGCGATCTTCGAGAACATCTGATAATCGAACACTCAGCACCCGAACACACAGGAAATTTCATGGCCATCGAAATCGTCGGCGTCGTGGGCGCCGGAACCATGGGCAACGGCATTGCGCAGACCGCCGCCGTTGCGGGACTCAATGTCGTGATGATCGACGTCAGCGACGCCGCGCTCGAGAAGGGCATCGCGACGCTGAAGGGCAGCCTCGAGCGGCTCGTGTCGAAGGACAAGCTCGACGCAGCCACGCGCGATGCGGCGCTGGCGCGCATCACGACGTCGACCGATTACGCGAAGCTTGCGGCGGCCGATATCGTGATCGAGGCCGCGACCGAGAACGTCGAGCTGAAGGGCCGCATCCTGAAGCAGATCGAGGCCGTCGCGCGGCCCGACGCGATCATCGCAACCAACACGTCGTCGATCTCGATCACCGCGCTCGCGGCGGCGCTCGCCGATCCGGCGCGCTTCGTCGGCATGCACTTCTTCAACCCGGTGCCGCTGATGCCGCTCGTCGAGATCATCCGCGGGCTGCAGACGAGCGACGCGACCGCGTCGGCGGTGCGCGAGCTGACCGAGCGTTTCGACAAGTCGCCGATCGGCGTGCGCAACTCGCCGGGCTTCGTCGTGAACCGGATTCTCGTGCCGATGATCAACGAGGCGTTCTTCGTGCTGGCTGAAGGCATCGCGTCGGCCGAGGAGATCGACGCGGGGATGAAGCTCGGCGCGAACCACCCGATCGGGCCGCTCGCGCTGGCCGACCTCGTCGGCCTCGACGTGTGCCTCGCGGTGATGGACGTGTTCGTGAAGGACTTCGGCGATCCGAAGTATCGCGCGTGCCCGCTGCTGCGCGAGATGGTGACGGCTGGAAGGCTCGGGCGCAAGACCGGGCGTGGGGTGTACGACTACAGCAAGTAAGTGGCGCGTGACGCCCGCTCGCGCGGCCGCCTTTGGGCGGCCGCGTGCATTTGAGCGGCTCGATTACGCGTCGAGCACCGACAGATCCCGCGGCAGCGCACGCTTGAACATCGCGAGGAGCTGCCGCGCCGCCTTCGGCGGCAGCGTGATCGCATGGCGCACGGCCGCCGCGATCTGGATCATCATCAGCTCGGCGAATGCGCTCCGTTGCGCATGCGGGGTGCCGGGCGCCACTTCTCCCAGCGCATCCGCGAACAACCCGGCCAGAAACTCCCCGTCCGCCCGGTCGAGCGCCTGCAGCGCGCGGTCGGCCTGCGTGGCCCGCCAGATGTCGCGCATCAGCGGCTCGTCGACGAACATCCGGTAGTAGCTGTCCGTGATGCGGCCGAGCGTGGCGTGCAGGTCGTCGAGCGTCTTCATCTTCGCAAGGTCGCGCCGCACGCAGTCGTGCCCAGCCTCGTTGTAGCGCTCCGCGAGCGTGCCGATCACGGCCGCCTTGTCCGGAAAATACTGGTACAGCGAGCCGAACGAGATGCCCGTGCGTTCGACGATGTCGCTCATCCGGAACGCGTCGCAGCCTTTCTCGATCATCACTTCCGACGCGCACGCGAGGATGCGCTCGAACCGCTCGCGGCTGCGCTGCTGTGTCGGCACCCGCCGCGCGCGCGCCGGCGCATCCGCCGGGTCCGCTGCTGCTGCGGACGCATCGTTCTGCCCCGATTTTTGTCGGCCCATGCCGCCTCCGGAAAAATTTGACGTTGCTAATGCGAGAGTCTATCGTGTTTTTAAAATGCGATGAATTCTCGTATTTAAGTCAAAGGAGACGGTCATGTCGGCACTTCCCATCCTCATCGTCGGCGGTTCGGGAAAGACGGGCGCCCGCGTCGATGCACGGCTGCGCGCGCGCGGCATCGCCACGCGGCCGGTGTCGCGCACGTCGGCCGTCCGCTTCGACTGGACGGCGCCCGCGATGTGGCCGGCCGCGCTTGAAGGCGTATCAGCCGCCTACGTAACCTACCAGCCCGATCTGGCCGTCGAAGGCGCGGTGGACGCGATCGCCGCATTCGCGCGGCTTGCGCGGGAAAGCGGCGTCGAGCGCGTGGTGCTGCTGTCCGGGCGCGGCGAGCCCCGCGCGCAGGCCGCCGAGGCTGCGTTGCAGGCGTCAGGTGTGGGTTGGGGCGTAGTGCGCGCGAGCTGGTTCAACCAGAACTTCTCCGAGGGCTACCTGATCGACGGCGTGCTGGCCGGCGAAGTCGCGTTGCCGGCCGGCGCGGTGTGCGAGCCGTTCGTCGATGCGGACGACATCGCGGACGTGGCCGCTGCTGCGCTCATCGATGCGCGTTTCGCGAACCGCGTGATCGAGGTCACGGGCCCGCGCGCGCTGACGTTCGCCGAAGCGGTCGGCGAAATCGCGCGGGCCGCTGGCCGGCCGGTCGTCTATCGCGAGATTCCTGCCGATGCGTTCGTTGCCGGATTGCGCGAGGCCGGCGTACCGGAGCCGGTCGTCGCGCTGCTCGATGATCTGTTCAGCGTGGTGCTCGACGGGCGCAACAGCGCGGTGACGCACGGCATCGACGAGACGCTCGGGCGGCCGGCACGCGATTTCGCCGACTATGCGCGCGCGACGGCCGCGACCGGCGTGTGGAGCGCACGATCATGATCGTGTTCGTGACCGCCGCATTGCTGTGGGGCTCGGCCATCGGCTGCGGGCTGATGGCCGGCGTGTATTTCGCGTTCTCGACATTCGTGATGACGTCGCTCGGACGGATCGCGCCGCGTGCCGGCGTGGCTGCGATGAATGCGATCAACGTCGACATCGTGCGTTCGCCGTTCATGCCGCTGTTCCTCGTCACGACGCTGATGGCGCTTGCCCTGGTCGTGCTCGCGCTGCTCGATCGCGACCAGCCCGGCGCGATGGCGGCGGTCGCGGGCGGCGTGCTGTACGTGTTCGGGATGTTCGCGGTGACGATGGCCGTCAACGTGCCGCTCAACGATGCGCTCGCCGCGGCCGATCCGTCGACCGCACACGGCGCCGCGCTGTGGACGCGCTACGTGCACGTCTGGACGATGTGGAATCACGTGCGCACGGTGGCGTCGGCAGCCGCGTGCGTGTTTTTCATCGTGGGGATCGCGGCGCGGTAGGGGCGTGCGGGATGCGTTCTAAGCGTAAAACGCCGACGGCGACACGCCGAAATGCCGCTTGAACATCGCGGAGAACGCGCTCTGGCTGCTGTAGCCGTGATCCATTGCGACGGTCAGCACCTTCTCGCCGTGCGCAAGACGCTTGAGCGCGAGCAGCAGCCGCGCCTGTTCGCGCCAGCGGCGGAAGCTGAGCCCCGTCTCGCGCCGGAACGCGCGATGGAGCGTGCGAACCGACAACCCGAGCAGGTCGGCCCACTCGGCGATCGTACGGAGGTCGTCGGGCGCGGCGACGAGCGCATCGCAGATCGTGCGCAGGCGCGCGTCGTGCGGCCACGGCAGGTACAACGGCAACAGCGGCGCGACCGTCACCTCGGCGAGCAGCAGGTGCATCAGGTGGTCGTGGCGCGAGCCCGGCGCATAGTCGAGCGGCACGTCGACCGCGGCGAGGATCAGCTCGCGCAGCAGCGGATGCACTTCCACGACGCAGCTCCGCGCGGGCAGGTGCTCGACCGCGCCCGGCTCGACGAACACGGTGCGCATCTGCACGTCGCCGCTCATCTGCACCGTGTGGTCGAGCCCGGCTTCGAGCCACACGCCGCGCGTCGGCGGCACGACCCACGACGCGCCTTCGGACTGCACGTGCATCACGCCCTCGATCGCATAGAGCAGCTGCGCGCGGCGATGCCGGTGCGGCGCGATCGACGTGCCGTGTGCGTATGTCGCCGCCATCGCCGACACGGGCATCGGTGTCGATTCGTAGCGCAGGTGTGCGCCGGGCGGGGTGGACTCGAGTGTCCGATTGGCGACAAGTCGTGACATTTTGGCGTGAGACAGGCAGTTGGGCGGGCGGGCACGATGGCGTTCCCATCCACGCCAGATCCCTGTCACGATATTAATCCGTCAAATGCGATGAACAAGTCCCCTTTTCTGTTTCCCTTCTGCGCGATCGCGCTGTGGGCCGGCAACGTGGTCGTGTCGAAGCTGTCGGCGTCGACGATCGACCCGTCGGCGATCACCTTCTACCGGCTGCTGCTCGCCGTCGCGCTGATGAGCGTGTTCACGGCGGGCCCCGCGTGGCGCAATCGCGCTGTGCTCGTCGCGCACCTGCCGAAGCTCGCGGTGCTCGGCTTTCTCGCGATGGCGTTGTTCCAGAGCCTGTCCTACGAGGCCGCGAAAACGACGAGCGCCACCAACATGGCGATCATCACCGCGCTCGTGCCGCTGATGACGATGGCGCTCAGCTCTTTGCTGCTCGGCGATCCGCCGGGCGCCGGCATGGTGGGCGGCGGCGTGCTGTCGCTCGCGGGCGTCGTCTACCTGATTGCCGAGGGGCACCCGACGACGATCGCCGCGCGCGGCGTGCATGCGGGCGACCTGCTGATGCTGGCCGCGTCGGCTGCGTATGCGCTGTACGGCGTGCTGCTCAAGCGCTGGCGCATCGGTGCGCTGCCGGCATGGCAATCGACCTACGTGCAGGCGCTCGCCGCGCTCGTCTTCATGGTGCCGATGCTGCTGCGGCTGCCCGCGCAGGCCGCATGGCCGACGCGTGCGAGCGTGCCGCTGATCCTGTATGCCGGCGTGCTGGCGTCGGTGGTGCTGCCGTATCTGTGGATGCAGGGCGTGCGGCTGCTCGGCCCGAGCCGCTGCGCGATGTTCATGAACCTGCTGCCGGTGATGACGGCCGGCGGCGCGATCGTGCTGCTCGGCGAATCGCTGCGGCTGTATCACCTGATCGGCGGCGGCGTGGCGCTCGTCGGCGTGGCGATTGCGCAGCGGTTCCCGTTCCACGCGAGTGCGTCGCAGGGAGTGCGGCAATGAGCGGCGATCGCGATATGCAGAACCTGAGGGCCGCGCTGCCGGACGCTCGCGCTTCCGTCGATGGTCCGGCGCTCGCGCATCAGCTCGAGCGGATCGCAACCGCGCTCGAAGCGCTGGCGGGCACCGGCCAGCCGGCGGCCGTCGATTTCGACGCGGCCGTCGCATTCCGCTGGCGCGGCTTCGACGGCGGGCCGCGGACGGCGCCGCTCGAACCGGTCGCGGCGCCCGCGCTCATCGCGTTCGATGCGCTGCGCAACGTCGACCGGCAGGTGGCGATCGTCGAACGGAACACGCGACAGTTCGTGCGCGGGTTCGCGGCCAATCACGTGCTGTTGACCGGCGCGCGCGGCACCGGGAAATCGTCGATCGTGAAGGCGTGCCTGCACGCGTTTGCACCGCACGGGCTGCGGCTGATCGAAGTCGGCAAGGAGCGGTTGGGCGATCTGCCGGCGATCGTCGAGCTGGTGCGTGCGCGGCCCGAACGGTACATCGTGTTCTGCGACGACCTGTCGTTCGAGGCGGGCGAGACCGGTTACAAGGCGCTGAAGACGGTGCTCGACGGCTCGGTCGCGAGCGACCTGTCGAACGTGCTCGTGTACGCGACGTCGAATCGCCGCCACCTGATGCCCGAGCAGGCGAGCGATAACGCGAACGTGTCGCGCGCGGAGAACGGCGAGCTGCATCCGGGCGACGCGGTGGAGGAGCGGATTTCGTTATCCGAACGTTTCGGGATCTGGGTGACGTTCTACGGGTTCACGCAGGACGATTATCTGGCCGTTGTCGAAAGCAGGCTCGCTGAAACCGGGTTTGATGCCGAGCAGATCCGCGCGGCGCGCGAACAGGCGTTGCAGTGGGCGCTGGAACGCGGGGCGCGGTCGGGGCGGATTGCCGCGCAGTTCGTGCGGGATTATGCGGGGCGGCTAACGGAAGAGGGGGCCGCAGGATCCCGCTGAATCGCGGCCCCGGCGCGCAGGCCCGCGCGAACGGGCGGGGATCAACTGAAGTGATGGCTGAATTCGAGCCACAGGGTACGGCCGTAAGGCATGTAATAGCCGACCGTGTAGTAAGGCCAGCCGGCGGAATCGTCGTGCTTGATCGTGTTGAACACGTTGTTCATGACGAAGGTCAGCGACGTGTCGCGCGAAAACTGGTGCGAGATGCTCAGGTTCGCGAGCGTGGTCGGCGTCAGGTACGCGGTCTGGGCAGCATTCGGTACCTTGCCGTAGCGCTCGACCTGGATCGTCGACGTCCACTTCGGAATCGACCAGGTCAGGCTCATCGTGAGCTTGTCCGGCCACTCCGGGTTGCCGGTCGGGTTCGCGAGCGAATGCAGGAGATCCTGCACCGGGCCGTTCGTATATTGCTGGTACTTGTGGCTGAGGACCTTCGTGAAGTTGGCGCTCAACAGGAACGTGCCCGCACGGCCGGCGCGAACGCGCCATTTGCCGCCGAGGTCGAAGCCTGTCGTCTTTTCCATCGCGGCGTTGATCGGGTTCACGAGGATCGTGTTGATCGCGCCGGGATCGAGCACGGCCGTCAGCGGGTTGCGGATCACGCGGCTCAGCGCGTCCACGCAGTCGGGCGAACTGGCGCTCAGTTGTCCGGTGCGGCATGCGGATTCGGTTCGCAGCAGATTGTCCGGATCGATGGTCGTGACGAGATTGTCGATGCGGATGTTGTAGTAATCGGCCGACAGGTCGATGTCCGGCGTGGGCGCGAGCACGAAGCCGGCACCCCACGATTTGCCGTTTTCCGGCTTCAGGTTCGCATTGCCCTTCTGAATGAAGTTCGAGCCCGGCGACACGTTCGCGTATTCGCACGATGCGAGCGATTTCCCCGACTGGTTGCAGCGGAAGTAGTCGGTGGTCGATTCGAAATAGCCTTTCGACTGGCTCATGAAGATGTAATTCATGTCCGGTGCGCGAAAGCTCGTACCGTAATTGCCGCGCAGCAACAGCTCGCGCAGTGGCCGGTATTCGAGCCCGAGGTCGTACGTGAGCTTGTTGTTGCGGGTGCCGGCGAACGAGTAGTCGTCATAGCGCGTTGCGACGTTCGCGGTCAATTGGCTCAGGATCGGGATGCGCAGCTCGACCGCGGCCGCGTAGCGCTTGCGATTGCCGCTCGCACCGGTCGCGCCGGCCGAGTTGTAGTACACGCGTTGATTGAGCGCGGGGTCGATGGCGTTGCTGAAGCCCTGCGTGCCGTATTCGATCACGCTGGCGGCACGCACGGGGCCCGCCGGCAGCGAGAACAGGTTGCCGTTGGCGGCGAGGCTGAAGGTCTGCGTCCACGTGTTGTTCCTGCTGGTCGATTCGCCGTACATCGACGCGAACTGGTTCGGCGTGAGCGGGGTCGCGAAGCGTGCGGCGCTGGGCGCGTAGATCGGCGCGCCGTCGGCCGCGGTGCCGAGCTGCGGACCGAGGTAATAGCTGTCGACGTTCGACAACAGGCGCGGCACCGTCGCGCGGCTCTGGTAGCCGGACGCGCTGTACGTGAGCTCGTAGTTCCAGCTGCTGTCGGGCAGCTTGCCGCGCAGGCCGGTGATCAGGTTGCCCGCGACGTCCTCCCAGCGCTTGTTCCACACCGATGCGCCGCCGATCTCCTGCGGTGAGATGCGCTTGGTCCACGCCTCGTTCGCACCGGTTTCCTGGTTGAAGAAGTAGCCCGTCGTCGCCGCGGCCGACGTCCAGCTCGGGCCGCGTGTGTTGTTCTCCGTCTGGTTCCAGGCAGTCGACACGGAGCCGAACAGCGTGACGAGATTGCTCAGCCGGTATTCGACGCCGCCGTACAGGTTCTCGCTGACGTTGTTCGTTTGCGTCGTCCAGTACGACGGCTGCGCGCCGCCGCTACCGCAGTACGCGCCATTGCGGGTGTTGACGGTGGACGTGCCGCCGAATGCACCGATGCCCGCGAGCGCGCCGCACGCGCCGGCGGCGCCGACGTAGCGGCCCGTGTCGAGGTTCTGGCGTGCCCAGGTCTTGGTCGGCGTTTCGCCTTCGAGTGTGGACGCCGACATGAAGTCGCGCTGCCCGGACCATACCGGATTGGTCTTGCTGATCTCGAGGCCGAACACCGTGCTTACCGCACCGAATTCCTTGCCGCCCGACACCTGAAGCCGGCCGTTGCCGCCACCGCCGTCCCAGGTGCGGCCGCCCTTGACGTTGACCTCGATGCCGTCGATGTGCTTCTTCATGATGATGTTGACGACGCCCGCGATCGCGTCCGAGCCGTATACGGCGGAGGCCGCGCCGTTCAGGATTTCGATCCGGTCGATCATCGCCGACGGAATGTTGGCCAGGTTCACGAAGTTGACGTTGCCGTCGTACGCGATCGGATAGTCGGCCACGCGTCGGCCGTCGACGAGGACGAGCGTGTGGTTCGGGCCCAGGCTGCGCAGGCTGAGCGCATTCGCGGCCGGCGTGAACGTGTTGCCGAAGTCGGCGCCTTGCGTGAAGCCCGTGTTCTGGGTTTGCGACTGGAGCGCGTCGAAGACGTTTCGGTACCCTTTCGATTCGAGTTCCTGACCGGTAATGACGGTGACGGGCGTCGCACCTTCCTTCTCGGAGCGCGGAATGCGCGAACCCGTCACGACGAACGTTTTCAGCGATGCGGCTGCGGGCTTTTGCGTCGTTTCCCCGTTGCGCGCTGGTGCGGCGGCGCTGGCCGGATTCGGAGGCGCGCCGACGGCAGCTGTGCTCGACGCGGCTTCCTGCGCTGCGGCGGGCATCCATGTTGTCGCGAGGCCGGACAGGCAGAGCGCAATCGCGCTCCCTCTCTTGATGTAGAGCGACGTGTTTTGCATCTTCCAGTATGTTGACGAGCAAGTTCAATGGCTGGCAGTTGCCGGGCATCCACGCCGTTCACAGCGGCATATCGACTCGCAACCCCCTTTCGTTTGCGCAATTCCAGCGTCTGATTCAAGCTCCCGGAATGACGGGGGCGGTCTGAAAGCCGTCGAATGAATCGATTTTTCTTTCAGATGCCGTATTCGAGAGTAATGGCCGGTGGCGTGGCGAGAGACTTTATCGATCGTCTTTTTGTCCGGCAAATGATCGATACGTATATTGATGTGGTAGAGGGTGAGTAAATTTAAATGACCTGATAATTCAATTTGTCTTATGAAAACAAGAAAAGCACTCGGCTCCGTGCGATGTGCGGCATCGCAGTCGGTCATTCGGTGCAGGTCGCGCCATCCGGGCTGTTATGCGTAATGACTGATCGGATCGGCCGCTTGCTTTGAACCGCGGCCGGATATCGCCCCCGCTCGAGTGGACGCCTGCTTCGGGAAACATCGTTGCCGGACGAATAAAACAACGTGAAAGTTTGATGTGATCAAACTTGTCGAGATTGCCGGATGCCCCGAAATTGGGAATGTTTGATGTGATGAAACTTTTGACGTTTGAGTAATAAGTGGGCGAGTTTGATCCAATCAAACTTCGAATGTTTCATCAAAAAAAGTTTGACGGTCAAAATTTTTTCTTGATATTGTTCGCAATCAAGGAGCAGCGGTTTTTTAGGTATTCATTCCTTTCGGAATATCTTCCGTTTCGACCCGTGTGATCGAGGTCGGGCTGGCTCCGCCGGCTGCTGTTCGAGCAGACGGGTATCCGTTTCATTTTCTGGAATCTAATCAATTTCGATAAGCAGTGAGTTTCCCGTGTCGAGCGATCGGCGGGCGGGAAGCGCATTGTCTGGAATAAGCAATTCTGGTTTTACGGGTGTTGAATCAAACACTGCCGCTATCCGGGCCATGGGGCATCGTGCATCGGCGACATTCGCATTGGGGGGGCTGAAGGTGGGTATCAAGATCGAGGACGGCGTGTTCGCGTCCGGTGGCGGACCGGCGATGCCCGGGCGCCCGCGGCAGTTCGGCGCGAAACAGCGGAACCCGGTGCGCCGGTTCGGCGGCATCGCGATCGTGCTGCTGCTGCATGTGTTGCTGGTTTATGCGCTCGTCAACGGCCTCGCGACCAAGGTCGTGCAGGTGATTCAGCATCCGATCGAAACCCGCATCATCGAGCCGGTGAAGCCGCCGCCGCCCCCGCCACCCTTGCCGGTGGTCAAGCTGCCGCCGCCGAAAGCGACGCGGCCGCCGCCGCCGTTCGTGCCACCCGCGGAGGTGCCGGTGCAGGCACCGCCGCAAGCGACGATCACGCATCAGGCCGCGCCCGTGCCGTCCGCGCCGGCCGTGCAGGCACCGGTCGTCGCGCCGCCGGCGCCGGTGGCGAAGGCGGTCAGCCACGAGGTCGGGGTGGCCTGTCCGAATTCCGACCAGATGCGTGCATCGATGCAGTATCCGAAGGAAGCGCAGGAAAACAACATCACCGGCGACGTCACGATCGAATTCGTCGTCGATGCGGACGGCAACATCACCAACGAACGGGTGGCGCAATCGGCCGATCCGATCCTGGATCGCGCCGCCTACAACACGGTCAAGCGATTCAAGTGCGTGGCGCAGGGGCAGCCGGTTCGCGTCCAGGTTCCATTCTCGTTCAACCTGAACTGAACCGGTGCTGGGCGCCGGGATGGCGGGACGATATTTTCAATCGATCAGTTTAACGAAACAAATGGAGTAGGTATGGCAAAGCGTTCACTGGCCGCGCTGGCGGCCTGCATGTTGATTTCCGCCGTCGCGCTCGATGCGCTCGTCGCACCGCAGTTGGCGTTTGCCGAGTCGAGCGCGCCGGTGGCCGTGGCCGCGACGGCATCCGCACCGCAGGCGGGCGCGGACGAGCCATTGCCGCCGCCCGCGCCGGCGGCGACGAAGGCCGTCGAGAATCCGTACGGGCTCGGCGCGCTGTGGAAGAACGGCGATTTCGTCGCGCGATTCGTGCTGATTCTGCTCGTGATCATGTCGATGGGTAGCTGGTACATCATGATCGCCAAGTTCCTCGAGCAGTTTCGCGCGAACCGGCGCGCGAAGCTCGCGGACGAGCAGCTCTGGTCGGCCCCGTCGCTGTCGGCCGGCGCGAGCCTGCTCGACGAGGCGTCGCCGTTCCGCTTCATCGCCGAGACCGCGATCGAGGCCGGCGAGCATCACGACGAGGCGTTGCTCGAGGCGGTCGACCGCAATACGTGGATCGACGTCTCGGTCGAGCGCGCGATTACCAGCGTGTCGAACCGGCTGCAGGACGGCCTGGCGTTCCTCGCGACGGTGGGCTCGACTGCGCCGTTCGTCGGTCTGTTCGGCACCGTGTGGGGCATTTATCACGCGCTGACGGCCATCGGCATCGCCGGGCAGGCGTCGATCGACAAGGTCGCGGGCCCGGTCGGCGAGGCGCTGATCATGACGGCGATCGGGCTGGCGGTCGCCGTGCCGGCCGTGCTCGGGTACAACTTCCTGGTTCGCCGCAACAAGTCGGTGATGGAGCGCGTGCGCGACTTCGGCGCGCAGCTGCATACGGTGCTGCTCGCGGGGAGCAAGCGTCCGGTGCGGGCCGCCGGTGCGCCGGCCGCGTCGCTCGTGCACTGACGCAGGCGGGGGTGCGCGATGGCCATGAGCGTCGGACAGGACGACAACGACGACGTGATCGCGAACATCAACACGACGCCGCTCGTCGACGTGATGCTGGTGTTGCTGATCATTTTCCTGATCACGATCCCGGTCGTGACTCACACGATTCCGCTGGAGCTGCCGAAGGAAGCGGTGCAGCCGTTGCAGACGACGCCGAAAAGCGTCGAGATCGCGGTGAATCGCGACGGGCAGTTCTTCTGGGGCGAAACGCACGTGGACGGCCCGACGCTGCTCGCGAAGCTGAAGGGCATCTCGCAGATGTCGCCGCAGCCCGACGTGCACGTGCGCGGAGACGAGAATACGCGCTACGAGTTTATCGGGCGCGTGGTCACCGCGTGTGAACGGTCGGGTATCGCCAAGGTTTCTTTCATCACCGAGCCGCCGGCGCGCGGCGGGTAGGAGTCGACGATGGGCATGAACGTATCTTCGGGTGGCGGCGAGCCGGACGTGATGGTCGACATCAACACCACGCCGCTGATCGACGTGATGCTGGTGCTGCTGATCATGTTGATCATTACCATCCCGATCCAGATGCACTCGGTCAGGATGGATCTGCCGGTCGGGAATCCGCCGCCGCCAGCAAAGCCGCCCGAGGCCGTGCAGATCGATATCGCGCCCGACGGCGCGACGACCTGGAACGGCACGAGGGTGCCGGATCGTGCCGCGCTCGAGCTGAAGCTCGCGCAAGTCGCCACGGAACCCGTGCAGGCGGAGATCCGTCTGCGGCCGGACAAGCTCGCGCCGTACAAGGCGGTCGCCGGCGTGCTGGCAAGTGCGCAGCGTGTGGGTGCGACCAAGATCGGCCTGATTGGAAACGAGCAGTACATGCCGTGAAGCAGGTGGGCGCGCGGATGCTTCGGTCACGCGGGAAGCCCACGTCGGGAAGCGCCGGGCATCGCGCATCGCGAGGTATGGCGATCCGGTGACAGGCTGGTTGAATCGACGCAATCTGAACCCGTTCCTATTGATGTGGAGTGCGAATGTATCGATGCGATGCGAAAAGCAGGAAAGCCGTAACATCGAATGTTCGCCGCGCGACCAAGGTTTCCGTCGGGACCCAGTTTCGCCGCAAGCGGGCTGCGATCACGTTGACCGCGGGAGTGCATTCATCAAGCAGTTTCGACTACGGGTTCGTGTCTCACTATGATTTCACCTTCCGATGAATCGATGCTTGTTGCCACATCGATGGGAAACAGGATTCGCATGCTGCGACGGCAGCTCAAGCTCACGCTGTATGTGACCGCGGCGGCGGCCGGCATCTCGAAGCCGTTCCTGTCGCAGATCGAACGCGGGCGCGCGATGCCGTCGATCGCGACGCTCGTCGGGATCGCAAAGGCGCTGGGCGTCACGATCGACCATTTTGTCGGGTCGACGTCCGATGCACCACCGGCGTGCCAATGCGAATCGCTGCAGCACGTTGGCGTCGAGCCGCTTGCGAGCGCGTTTGCGCAGCTTTCGCACCTGGCGAGCGGAACGAAGCTGGATGCACGGTTGTTCCGGATCCCGGGCGGCCAGACGGCGCCGGGAGGCGCGGCCTATGCGGGAGAGGCGTTCCTCTACGTGATGAACGGCGAGCTCGAGCTGACGATGAACGACCGCACCGTCGTGCTGAGAGCGGGCGAGACCGCGCATTACGAGTCGCACCCGGCCCTGGTGTGGAGCAACGCGGCCAACGAAGAAGCGGTGGTCGTCTGGTTCGGTGCGCCGGCCGGCGCCTGAGAGAACAAGAGAACGCATCCGTTCTGCCGGATTATTACATAAGGATTACTGATTGTTTGTCGAAGGAACGGGCAACGTGCGCGGCCGGATTGGCTGCATCGGGACGGAAAGGCGGGAACAGGCACACGCACGCTCTTCACGCCCGCCGTTGCGGTTTCTCGACACCGGGCGACGAAGACGGCAGTGAGTGGCGCAAGCGCCGTACGTGCCGCATGGCGGGCGAGTTCGAAGGTGTGCAGGTGGCGGGGCGGCAATAACGGGGACCGGTATGCAGACGCGTGGAAGCGGGCAAGGATTCACGCGATCCAGGGCAAAACCGGCGGGTTCTTACTGATGAACGAGTGGGGCAAAATGAAGCAGAGAACTTTGGCGTTGGCTATCAAGAGGATGATCTGGGCGGAAATGGCGCTGACGGCCACGCTGGCGGCACCGGCATTCGCGCAGAGCCAGCCGTCGCCCGGGGGGGCAGCGGTCGCGGACGCGGTCGCGCAGGAGGCGCCTGAGGCAGGAGCCGGCGGGGACTCGGCGGCGCCACGCAAGAATAAGGTCGCGCAGATCAAGCGCTTTGAAGTGACGGGCTCGCTGATCCGCAGCGCGGACAAGGTCGGCTTCAACCAGGTCCAGACCGTCACGGCGAAGGACATCGAGGCAAGCGGTCAGAACAGTGTGGCCGACTTCCTGCGCAGCACGACCGCGAATTCGGCGAGCAGCTGGGCGGAAGGCACGACGAACAGCTTCGCACCCGGAGGGGCCGGCATTGCATTGCGCGGCCTGTCCGAGAAGTACACGCTGGTCATGATAGACGGCCAGCGCGTTGCACCCTATGCGTTCTCGACGAACGTAACGGACCAGTTCTTCGACCTGAACACGCTGCCGCTGAACATCATCGATCGGATCGAGATCGTCAAGACCGGCGCGGTGTCGCAGTATGGGTCGGACGCAATCGCGGGCGTGGTCAACATCATTACCAAGAAAAACTTCCAGGGCCTTCAGCTCGACGGCAGCTATGGCGGTGCGACCCAGAACGGCGGCGGTGCGGGTACCACCAAATTCAGCATCCTCGGCGGTTTCGGCGATCTCAACGCGGACCGCTTCAACGTGACGGCGGCCGCGAGTCTCTACCGCTTCAACGGTGTGTCGGCCGCGGATCGCGACACCACGCAGAACCAGAATTTCTCGAACTTCCCGGGCGGCCTGTTCAACCAGTCGCCGTCGTACTGGCGTGACCCGACCGGCGCCCGCGTGCCGCTCGGCGGGTGTCCGTGGGGCGGCGCTCCGATCGCCGGCAGTGCCACCGCGCGAATCAACGGTCCGGGCACGATCTGCCAAACCAACACCGCCTATGCGACCTCGCTGTCGCCGTGGACTGAACGCTTGAGCGCGAAGGTGCACGGCGACTTCAAGATCAGCGATTCGATGCAGGCCTTCGCCGATCTGTGGGAAAGCAACAATACGACGAATACCAACAACTTCGTCGGCGGTCTCGGCAACAGTACACAAGCATTCGACCCGGCAACGGGCGGCCTGCGCCCGATCTCGAACGTGGTGCCGGCGAGCAACCCGTACAACCCGTTCGGCGTGCCGTCGAAGCTGGTGTACTCGTTTCCGAACGCGCAGTCGGTGCGTACCAGCGCGAACTTCTGGCGTGCCGCGACCGGTTTGAAGGGCTCCTTCATCGCGCCGTACGTCGGGGACGTGGACTGGTCGGCCGCCTATACGCATTCGCAGGATACGGTCTCGAACACGTTCTCGAACCTGATCAATGCGAACGCGCTGCAGAACATCGTGCAGAACGGCGTGTTCAACTTCTCAAACCCGTCGAGCACGCCGAACGGCCTCGCGGGTCTCTACGGCAGCACCTCTTCGCAGGCGATCACGAAGCTGGACGCGCTGGACGCGACGATGTCGACACCCACGCTGTTCAAGCTGCCGACGGGTAACGTCGGTCTGGGGCTCGGTGCGCAGTTCATGCACCAGAGCCAGTACATCGGCACGGGCGCGGGCTACCAGGACGGGACGTTCATTTCGCCGGCGCTGCAGTCGGTGAGCGGTCAGCGCAATGTCGCGGCGATCTACTACCAGATTGATATTCCGATCCTGAAAAACCTCACCTTCAGCCAGTCTGGCCGCTACGACCACTACAGTGACTTCGGCGGTGCGTTCTCGCCGCGTTTCGCGTTGCGCTTCCAGCCGGTTCGCGAGCTGACGATGTACGGTTCGTACAACCGGGGTTTCCGCGCGCCGACGCTGATCGAGAACACCTCGTCGCGCAGCTTCAGCGCACAGGGCGCGGTCGATCCGCACGATCCGAACAATCCGGGCGCGTACGGCCTGGTCGAGGAAGTGCAGGCCGGCAACCGCAACCTGCAGCCGGAACGCACAAAGAACTACAACGTGGGTTTCCAGCTGTCGCCGGCCCGCAATACCGATATCGGCTTCGACTGGTACAAGATCCACATCGACAACGTGATCGGCACGGCGGACATCCAGCAGAGCGTCGACCAGAACGATCCGTCGCAAGTGGTGCGTAACGCGAATGGCTCGATCGCGTACGTGCTGATGCCGTTCCAGAACCTGTCATCGCTCGACACGGATGGTTTCGAAACCACCTTCCGCCAGTCGGTACCCACCAGGATCGGGACGTTCACTCTGTCGGGTGACTGGGCCTACGTGTGGCACTTCAAGATGCCGGTCGGCGGCGTGAGCACCGACTTCGCGGGCAACAACGGTTCGCTCAACCAGCCTTTCGGCGGCAGCTTCCCGCGCTGGAAGGGCAATACGAGCCTGAGCTGGAACTATCAGAGCAAGTGGAATGCGACGCTGACCTGGATGTATACGGGCCCGTACACGCAGGCGATCCTGTCGCCGGGCCAGTATCCAAATATGGAAGGCAGCGTGGCGTCGTATAGCCAGTTCAACCTGATGGTCAGTTATACCGGCATCAAGCATTGGACGATCTATGCGGGCATCGACAACATCTTCAATCGTGCTCCTCCATTCGATCCGGTCTACATGAACTCGAGCTACCAGACCGGCTACGACTCGTCGCTGTACACGTACATTGGCCGCTTCGCGCAAGTCGGCGCGACCTACCGGTTCTGACGCTCCGAGCCCACGCGTGCCGCCGGTCGTTGCCGCGACCGGCGGCACGCACCCCGTATTTCGAATCGACATCGTGCCGGCCGCGCGCCGGTGCGATCACACGAAGACCGATGATGACAGTATCGATGTTGCATGTGCGGCGTGCGCAGGCGATCGTGACCGGGGGCGCGCGTGCCGCATGCATGGCAGCGCTCGCGTACGGTATTGCGACCGCGGGGGCCGCGGCCGCGCCGGCGATCGCGCAGTTCGGCCAGCCGAAGTATCCCGCGGGATTCACGCATTTCGCCTATGCGGACCCCGATGCGCCGGACGACGGCACACTCGATTTCCAGAACTACGACACGGCGCAGAGCTACGATTCGCTGAATCCTTTCCTGCTGCGCGGCTCGGCCGCACCGGACATCCGGAACCTGATGTTCGACACGCTGATGCAGCGCAGCTGGGACGAGCTCGCTTCCGAGTATGCGTTGATCGCCGACGACGTGCAGGTCGCGCCTGACGGGATGTCGGCGACGTTCCACATCGATCGGGCCGCACGTTTCTCGAACGGCGACCCGATCACGGCGGCCGACGTCAAGTACTCGTTCGACACGCTGTCGAGCCGACAGGCGTCGCCGATCGTCAATGCGCAGTTCGAGGTGATCCAGCGCGCGGTCGTCGTCGGCCCGCAGACGGTCCGCTTCGACTTCAGGCACCCGGAACGCAATGCCGCGCTGATCGCGGGCGATCTGCCCGTGTTCTCGCCGAAGTGGGGCATGCGCGCCGACGGCACGCGACCGTCGTTCGACCAGCTCGCGACCGTGCCGCCGATCGCGAGCGGAGCGTACCTGATCGGGCAGCGCAAGAACGACAAGGAGATCGTCTACGTGCGCAACCCGCGCTACTGGGCGGCAAACCTGCCGTCGCGACGCGGCATGTACCGCTTCGCGCGCGTGTCGTTCAAGCTGTATCTCGACCAGTACACGATGCTCGAGGCGTTCAAGGCAGGCGACACCGATGTGCGGATGGAGTACAGCGCGACGCAATGGGCGCGCCGCTACGTCGGCAAGAATTTTCGCAACGGGATGCTGAAGCAGGGCGAATTCCCGGACGGCCCCGCACAGATGCAGGGCTTCCTGATGAACATGCGCCAGCCGATGTTCCAGGACGTGCGGGTGCGGCATGCGCTCGCGCTGGCGTTCGACTTCGACTGGATGAGCCGGATGATGTTCTACGGGCAGTATCGCCGCACCAACAGCTTCTGGGAGGCGAGCCCGTTCGCGGCATCCGGCATGCCGAGCGAGAAGGAGCTCGCGCTGCTCGAGCCGTTCCGCTCGGTGCTGCCGCCGGAGGTGTTCGGCCCGATGGTCAAGCAGCCGTCGACGTTGCCACCGAACTCGCTGCGCGCGAACCTGAAGCAGGCGCGCGACCTGCTTGCACAGGCCGGCTGGCACTTTCATGACGGTGCATTGCGAGACGCGAACGGCACGCCGATGACGATCGAGATCATCGACGACCAGCCCGGCATGGACCGGCTGATCCTGCCATACATCCAGGCGCTCGGCACACTCGGTATCCGCGCGTCGCTGCACGAACTCGACAGCGCGCTGTATCAGCGACGCATGGACAACTTTCAGTACGACATGACGACCTTGATCTATCCGCCCGTCACGATCCCGGGCGCGGAACTCGCACGCCGCTTCGGTAGTGCGGCGGCGTCCGAGATCGGTTCCGAGAACTACCCGGGCGTGCGCTCGAAAGCGGTCGACGCGCTGATTCGCGCGGCATCCGCGGCCAATACGCTGAGCGATCTCGAAACGGCGACGCGCGCGCTCGATCGCGTGCTGATCAATCTTTACGTCATCGTGCCTCAGTATTACCTGCCGAACGCGCGGATTGCCTACAAGGCGACTTACGGGCATCCGGCGGTCATTCCAGACTCTTACCAGTACGAGGACTGGATCATCGACTACTGGTACCGGAAAACGCCGGCGGGCGTCGCGCCGGTTTCCGCGGCATGGCGGGGAGCGCAACGATGATTGCCTACATATTCCGGCGGCTGCTACTGATGATCCCCACGCTGATCGGCGTCGTGACGATCACGTTCGCGGTCACGCAGTTCGTGCCGGGCGGCCCGGTCGAACAGGTCCTCACGCAATTGCGTCACGGCAGCGCGCGCGGCGGGGAGGCGGGCGGCGCAGGCGGCTACCACGGCAGCCAGGGCGTCGACCCGCAGCAGATCGAGCAGATCCGCAAGCAGTTCGGCTTCGACAAGCCGCCGCTCGTGCGCTACTGGATGATGCTGAAAGCGTACGCACGCTTCGATCTCGGCGAGTCGTACTTCGTGCATGCGCGGGTGTGGGACGTGATCCGCTCGAAGCTGCCGGTGTCTATCACGCTCGGGTTGTGGACGGTGTTCCTCACGTATCTGGTGTCGGTGCCGCTCGGCATCGCGAAGGCCGTGCGCAACGGGTCGCGGTTCGATACCGTGACGAGCGTGCTGGTGCTGGCAGGCTACGCGGTGCCGGGGTTCGTGCTCGGCGTGCTGCTGCTGATGCTGTTCGGCGGCGGCACGTTCTGGCAGGTGTTCCCGATGCGCGGGCTCACGTCGGACAACTTCGACGACCTGACGCTGATCGGCAAGGCGCTCGACTATCTGTGGCACATCGTGATGCCGGTGACGGCGTCGGTCATCGGCAACTTCGCGATCGTCACGATCCTGACCAAGAACACGTTCCTCGACGAGATCGGCCGGCAATACGTGCTGACCGCGCGCGCGAAGGGCGTGCCGGAGCGCGACGTGCTGTGGAAGCACGTGCTGCGCAACGCGGCGATCCCGTTGCTCACCGGGCTGCCGGCCACGTTCGTCGGCGCGTTCCTGAACGGCAACCTGCTGATCGAGACACTGTTCTCGCTCGACGGCATGGGGCAACTGTCATACGACTCGGTGATCCGCCGCGACTATCCGGTCGTGCTCGGCTCGCTGTTCCTGTTCACACTCATCGGTCTCCTGACCAAACTCATCGCTGACGTCTGCTATGTCCTCGTCGACCCCCGTATCCAATTCAACCGCCTGGACCACTGAGCGCGGACAGGCCGGCCATTCCACGTCACCGTGGCGGCGCACGTGGCGACGGTTTCGCGCCCAGCCGCTCGGCTACTGGAGCTTCGTGATCTTCGTTACGCTGTTCGCGATCAGCCTGTTCGCCGACGTATTGTCGAACGACCGGCCGCTCGTGCTGCGCTATGACGGACACTATGCGTTCCCGATCGTGACGGACTATCCGGAGACGCGTTTTGGCGGCGACTTTCCCGCGAAGACGAATTATCTCGATCCGGCCATCCGTGCGAATCTCGACGCGCACGGCAATTTCGCGATTTACCCGCCGAACCGCTACCGCTACGACACGATCGACTATTTCGCGTCGCGGCCGTATCCGGCGCCGCCGTCGTCGAGCAACTGGCTCGGTACCGACCAGTTCGGGCGCGACGTGCTCGCGCGGCTGCTGTACGGGTTCCGGCTGTCGGTGCTGATGGCGTTCGCGCTGACCGCGTCGGGCATGCTGATCGGCGTGCTGACGGGCGCAATGCAGGGCTTTTACGGCGGCCGCACCGACCTGGTCGGCCAGCGGCTGATCGAGATCTGGAGCGCGTTGCCGGACCTGTACCTGCTGATCATCTTCGCGTCGATCTTCACGCCGTCGCTATGGCTGCTGTTCATCCTGCTGTCGATGTTCGGCTGGCTCGTGCTGTCCGACTACGTGCGTGCCGAATTCCTGCGTAACCGCGCGCTGGACTATGTGAAAGCGGCGCGCACGATGGGGCTGACGAACACACAGATCATGTGGCGCCACGTGCTGCCGAATAGCCTCACGCCGGTGATCACGTTCCTGCCGTTCCGGATGAGCGCGGCGATCCTGTCGCTGACGAGCCTGGACTTCCTCGGGCTCGGCGTACCGCCACCGACGCCGAGCCTCGGAGAACTGCTCAAACAAGGCAAGAACAATCTCGATGCGTGGTGGATCTCGGTGTCCGCGTTTGCAGCGCTGGTGGTGACGCTGCTGCTGCTGACGTTTATCGGCGACGCGCTGCGCAACGCGCTCGACACGCGCACGCGCGGGTCCGCCTTCGGCGGAGGCCAATGATGACGATCCCGTTGCTGGAAATCGACCGTTTCTCTGCACGATTCGGTAACCGGACCGTCGTGCGTGAGCTGAGCCTGTCGGTTGCAAGCGGCGAGCGGGTTGCGCTCGTCGGCGAATCGGGCTCGGGCAAGAGCGTGACCGCGTTGTCGATCCTGAGGCTGATGCGACAGGCGAGCCTGTCGGGGCGCGTGCTGTTCGACGGCGAGGACCTGCTGACGAAGACCGAGCAGCAGATGCGCCGCATTCGCGGCGCGGACATCGCGATGGTGTTCCAGGAGCCGATGACCGCGCTCAATCCGCTGTATACGATCGGCAAGCAGATCGCCGAAAGCCTGCGGCTGCACGAGGGGCTGCGCCCGGGCGATGCGCGCGAGCGCGGGATCGCGCTGCTGCGTCGCACCGGGATTCCGGAGCCGGAGCGGCGCATCGACAGCTTCCCGCATCAGCTGTCGGGTGGGCAGCGGCAACGCGCGATGATCGCGATGGCGCTGGCGTGCCGGCCGCGCTTGCTGCTTGCAGACGAGCCGACCACCGCGCTCGACGTGACCGTGCGACAGCAGATCGTCGATCTGCTGCTCGAACTGCAGGCGCAGGAAGCGAGCGCGCGCGGGATGACCGTGTTGCTGATCACGCACGACCTGAACCTCGTGCGGCGCTTCGCGCAGCGCGTCGCGGTGATGGAACACGGCGCGCTTGTCGAGACGAACGAAACCGGCGCGCTGTTCGATGCGCCGCGACACCCCTATACGCGCCGGCTGCTCGACAGCGCGCCGCGCCGTGCGATCGAACCGGTCGCGGCCGATGCACCGGCGATCCTCGACGTGCGCGGGCTCGCGGTCGACTACCGGATCGACGCGAAAGGCTGGCGCGCGGTGTTCGGTCAAACCGTGTTCCGCGCCGTGCATGACGTGCGCTTGCGCTTGCGCCGTGGCGAGACTGTCGGGATCGTCGGCGAATCGGGCTCGGGGAAATCGACGCTCGCGGCCGCGGTGCTCGGCCTGCAGCAACCGGCGGCCGGCGAGATCGCGATCGACGGGCTGCCGCTCGAGACGCTGCGCGCGAAGGCGGGACGCCGTGCGCTGTACGGGCGGTTGCAGGTCGTGTTCCAGGATCCGTTCGGCTCGCTGTCGCCGCGCATGACGATCGAGCAGATCGTCGGAGAGGGGCTTGCGCTGCATCGGCCGGAACTGGCGGGCGACGTGCGCCGCGCGCGGGTCGCGGCGCTGCTGGAGGAGGTCGGGCTGCCGGTCGACGCGATGCCGCGCTATCCGCACGAGTTTTCCGGCGGACAGCGGCAGCGAATCGCGATTGCGCGTGCACTGGCGGTGGAACCCGAGCTCCTCGTGCTCGACGAGCCGACCAGTGCCCTCGACGTATCGATCCAGAAGCAGGTGCTGGCGCTACTGACGAACCTGCAGGCCCGGTACCGGCTCAGCTACCTGTTCATCACGCACGATCTGGCCGTGATACGGGCGATGGCGCATCGCGTGATCGTGATGAAGGCGGGGCGCGTGGTCGAGGAAGGCGAGACGTTGCAGGTGCTGCATTCGCCGTCCCATCCGTATACCCGTGCGTTGATGGCGTCGTCGATGCTCAACGACGACACTGGCGCACGAACCGTGCAAGCGTGCGCATCACTGGCGGATAGCCCCGCGAATGCGTCGGGCGCTGAATAACCCGGAGGAATGCTTCGGTGTCTATCCGTGCGCGCTGCGGATCGGCGAATTGCCCGACAGCAGCTTCATGGCCACCCGCGTCGGCAGCGTGCGCCGCGTGATCTGCACAAGCCCGGCCTATCTCGCGGCGCATGGCACACTCGCCGAGCCCGCCGATCTGGCACGGCATCGATGCATCACGTTCGAGGTGCCGGCGTCGGGCCGCTGATCGACTGGCAAAGGTGCTGAATGGCGGTCCGTCGCGCGTCGACCGCCGCGCCAACCGGACGAAGCGCGTTTTCATCGGAAGGGCGATCGAGACGCGCGCGAGCCGGTGCGCGGGAGCGCCAAGCGTACCCGCATCCGCATCCGCATCCGCAAATCCGTCGGCGGCCTGGGCGTCGGTCAATACCCCGACCCGCTCCCCCCCTGATCGGTCACGATCGCAACCCCCGAGCTCGTGCCGAGGCGCGTCGCGCCGGCTTCGATCATCGCCAGCGCGGCCGCGCGGTCGCGCACGCCGCCCGATGCCTTCACGCCGAGCACGGGGCCGACCGTGCGGCGCATCAGCGCGACATCCGCGAGCGTCGCGCCGCCGTGGCCGAACCCTGTCGACGTCTTCACGAACGCCACACCGAGATCGCGGCACATTTCGCACACGCGCACCTTCTCGTCGTCGGTCAGCAGCCCCGTTTCGAGGATCACCTTGAGCGGTACCGCGCCGCATGCGCGGTGTACGGCGTCGATGTCGGCCTTCACGTCGTCGGCGCGGCCGCTCTTCAGCGCGCCGATGTTGATCACCATGTCGATCTCGCCGGCGCCCGCCGCGATCGCGGCGGTTGCTTCGAATGCCTTGGCGGCCGACAGCCCTGCGCCGAGCGGAAAACCGACCACGGCACAGACGAGCACGCCGGTCGCGGCAAGCTCGCGCGCGGCGAGCGGCACGTTCGCCGAATTCACGCAGACCGAGTAAAAGCGATGCTCGGCCGCCTGGCGGCAGAGTTCGCGGATCTGCGCGTCGCTCGCGTCGGGCGCGAGCAGCGTGTGATCGATGGTTTGAGCGAGTTGGGCGTTGGAAAGCGGCATGTTTCAGGACTCCACGGAGCGTGTGCCGGAAAGGCACACGTAAAGTTGATGTTTTCACATCGGTTTGTTACAAATACGACATTCCGGCCGGGCCCGCGCGCCCGGCACGACAAGCGACGGATGCGACGGGTACGCAGGATACTGGCATGGAAACGAAGAAGAGCGAACGGATCAAGACACTGATGAACGTGCTGCAAGGGCAGAACGCGATTCATCTGAGGGAAGTCGCCGAGTTGTTCGGCGTGTCCGAAATGACGATCCGCCGCGATCTCGCGGACAACCCGCACGGCCTCAGCCTGATCGGCGGCTACGTGACGCGCCACTTCGCCGCGCAGCGCAGCGACATCGGCGAGTACGTGGTCAGCGCCGAGAACAACCGGCAGACCGAGGAGAAGCGCCGCATCGGCAAGTTGGCCGCGCAGTTCGTGACGACCGGCGACACGATCTTCGTCGACTGCGGCTCGACCACGCCGTTCGTCGTCGACTTCATTCCGGACGACCTCGAATTCACCGCGGTCTGCAATTCGCTGAACGTGTTCGCGAAGCTGCAGCAGAAGCCGCATTGCAGCGTGATCCTGTGCGGCGGCGCGTACCACCGCAAGAACATGGTGTTCGAGTCGGTGGCCGAGACGGGCATCCTCGACACGGTGCGCGTGTCGAAGGCGTTCATCTCCGCGGCCGGCGTGAGCGATCGCTGCGGCGTCACGTGTTTCAACTTCCACGAAGTCGACGCGAAGAAGAAGGTGATGGAACGCGCGCAGAACCGCTTCCTGCTCGTCGACCACACGAAGTTCGACGAAGTGCGCGCGGCCTATTTCGCCGAGCTGACCGACTTCAACTACGTGATCTCGGACGGGCAACTGAGCCGTCGCTACGAAACGGCGATCCGCGAACATGGGATCGCGCTCGTGACCTGACGGCGCGCGGCCGCGCATCGCTTCACGCATTGCGTGCTTCCGCCGCGCTCAGGTAGCCGGTGACGACGTCGAAGCGGCGCGTCGCGCCCGGCGCGAGCGTCGCGACATGGCCCTTGCGGCGTTCGGCTTCGTAACCTTCCGGCTCGCAGGTCGACGGCAGCGCGAACGCGGCGACCTGCTGGTCCGCGTTGTGCAGGATCCAGCGCGTCGCATGCGGGAACTGCTCGGGGCGGTACGCGGTGTGGAATGCGCCGCCGTCCGGATGCACGAGCAGGAAATGCGCGACGCCGTCTGCATCCGTTGCCACGTCGTTCATGAAGAACACGATCTCCGGGTCGTAGAGCGCGGGCGCATCGAGCGTATGAAGCCGTTCCGGTTCGCGCGCGAGCGTGGCCGTATAGTCGCGCCACGCGGCGGTCGGCTTCACGTGCGCGGGCACGCTGTCGCGCAGCCGCAACCCGCCGCGCGCCAGCGACTGCACGAAACGGCCGCCCGGCACGTACGCGTAGTTCAGGTGCGCCATGTACATCAGGTCCATCGGCGTGCCGCCGAGATTCGTCACGTCCATCGCGATCGTCATCTGCGCGTCGTGCTCCGCAAGCCGCACCGACGGACGCGCCACATAGTGGCTGCCGAAACCCTGTACGTATTCGTACTCGCCGGTCACTTCGACGAACGCGCCGCGTGCATCCGCGCCGACGACGAGGCTCGCGCGATCCATCGGCGCGCACGGCATCTCGCCGTGCAGCGCGTGCGTGTCGTCCGGCCCCGGGCAGCCGTTGCGCAGCAGCCCGCTGTGGAACATGAAGCAGCCGTAGGTATCGATGATCGACGCCGCGCGCTTCGGTTGCCGGAACATGTGCTTCATCGTCAGGTCGCGCCCGTCGAATGCGGCGGCCCAGATCATCTGGCCGAGATACGGCAGCACGACGAGATGGCCGCGGCGGTTCTCGAGCTTCAGCGCCTCGACGCCGGACGGATACGCGAACGCGGTGACGGTGAGGCCGTCGGTGCGATACAGCGTGTGCGGCGTGTCGCGGAAGTCGTCTCGCCGCAGTTCGATTTCGCCACGCATGCTTACGCTCCCGACGTGTTGCGCGTGGCGGCGTAGTGCGCAGGTACGTTGCCGTCGGCGGCTGTGTCGGGCGTCGCGGCCGGCAGGTGGCGCAGGCAGTAGAAGCCGTAGTAGACGATCACGACGAAGCACGCGAGCGGCACGACGAATGCGAGCTGCATGTTGCCGCCGGTGTGATCGGAGATCAGCCCCTGGATCAGCGGCACGACCGCGCCGCCGACGATGCTCATCACGAGGATCGAGCCGCCGTATTCGGTGTCCTTGCCGAGCCCGTCGATCGTCAGGCCGTAGATGGTCGGCCAGCACGGGCCGAGGAACACGCTCACGCCCACGGCCGCATAGACGGCGGTGATGTTGTGCACGCTGATCGTGTACGCGAGCAGCGCGATGCACAGGATGCCGTAGACGATCAGCACCTTGGCCGGGCCGACGCGCTTCATCACGAGCGTCGCGACCAGCTTGCCGACGAAGAACGCGAAGAACGTCGCGAGCAGGTAGTGCGACGCGCCGCGCTCGGTGAGGCCGCCGATCTGCATCGCGAGCCGGATCGTGAAGCTCCACACGCCGACCTGCGCGCCGACATACAGGAATTGCGCGACGATGCCCGCGACGAAGCGCCGGTTGCCGAACAGGCGTGCGAGCGTGCCGCGCGCGTCGATCCGGTGCGTGGCCGCGCCGGGGCCGTTGCCCTTGCAGGCCGGGTAGGGCGTGAGCGCGAACACGATGAACACGGCGATGAGCACGACGATCAGCCACTTGTACGGCTCGAGCGTGGCCTGGATCATCGCGAGCTGGTGCACGTGAGCTTCGGCCGCAGACATCGCGGCGAGCTGCGCGTGCGACGCGTCGCCTTCCTTGAAGATCAGGAAGCTGCCCATGTAGACGCCGGCCATCGCGCCGAACGGATAGAACGTCTGCGAGATGTTCAGCCGGCGCGTGCTGGTTTCGCGCGGGCCCATCAGCGTCGAATACGAGTTCGACGCGGTCTCGAGGAACGACAGGCCCGCCGCGATCACGAACAGTGCGACGAGGAACATCCCGTACTTCGCCATCGATGCGGCCGGGAAGAACAGCAGGCAGCCGGTCGTGTAGAGCAGCAGGCCGACGAGGATCGTCGTCTTGTAGCTGAACTTCTTCACGACGGTCGCGGCCGGAATCGCGAGGAAGAAGTAGCCGAGATAGAACGCGGACTGCACGAATGCCGATTCGAAATCGGACAGGAAGAACGACTTCTTGAACTGCGCGATCAGTACGTCGTTCAGGTTCGCGGCGGTGCCCCACAGCGCGAACAGGCAGCACAGCAGCGTGAACGCGAAGAGCGGCGTGCGATTCAGGTAATAGCCGTCGGGTGTATGTTCGATTCTGGCTCGGCCCATGGGCGTCTCCTTCCCGGTTGTCTCGTCGATGAAGGCGCCGTTCACATGCCGGCGTCGCGGAGGAAGCGTTCGAACGTCGCGGTGTCGGCGTACGACTTCTGCGTGCCGAGGCCCGTGACCGAATGCGCGGCGTACGCGGACGCGTAGCGCATCGCGGCGAGTGCATCGCGCGACGCGGCGTAGCAGCGCGCGAAGCAGCCGATGTACGCGTCGCCGGCGCCCGTCGTGTCGCGCGCGTCGACCGGTACGCCCGGCACGTGCCGCACGCCGTCGCGCGATACCAGCAGCGAACCGTTGCTGCCGAGCGTGACGAGCACGTGCTTGAGCCCGCGCGCGACCAGCGCTTCGGCGGCGCGCGCCGCGGTATCGCGCGAATCGACCGGCATGCCCGACACGATCGCGAGCTCGGTTTCGTTCGGCACGAAGAATTCGACGGTGCGGATCCGCTCGAAATCGAGGTCGGCCACCGCGGGCGCGGGGTTCAGCAGCACGGGAATGCCGTGGCGCGCGCCGAATTCGATCGCGTGATAGACGGTGTCGAGCTCGATTTCGAGCTGCAGCACGATCAGCGCGCATTCGGCGAGCTGCGGCGCGGCCGCATCGATGTCGGCCGGCGTCAGGTGGCGGTTCGCGCCCTTGACGATCAGGATGCTGTTGCTCGAATCGGGTTCGACGAAGATCGGCGCGACGCCGCTCGGCACGCCGGCGACCTTGCGCACGTGCGTGGTGTCGATGCCTTCGCGCTCGAAGTTGCGGATCGTGTTGTCGGCGAATACATCGTCGCCGACCTTCGTGACCATCACGACGCGCGCGCCGAGGCGGGCGGCCGCGACGGCCTGGTTCGCCCCCTTGCCGCCGCAGCCGAGCTCGAAGTTCGGTGCTTCGAGCGTTTCGCCCCGGGCGGGCATGCGTGCGACGTAGGTCACGAGGTCGACCATGTTGCTGCCGATGACGGCGATTGTCTCCATCTGCGTCTCTTCCTTGGTATGGGATGCGCCGCGCGCGTGGTCGGCGTCGGCGGGCAAGATTTGATAATAAAATCACATTCAATGTGAAAATGCAATCATATGATGTTCGGAGGAGGACTTTCGAGGTCGGCGCGCGTGCGGCGGTTTTTCGGGGGAATCTGTCGACATACAAAAAAGGTCGCACTTACGAGAAGGGGCGGAAATGCGCAAAAAAGACTGCACCTCGCATTTCACTATGTGACAAATTGAGGTAACTAATTGATATAAATCTACTTTATTTCCAGCTGCGTTAGTTGGGCTTGAGAGCCGGCAAGGGCGTGCGTAAGTTATCCGTCGAGGAAATTGATAAGTATGTCTAAGTTAATGTGCGCTCTAAGTCGATGTGATAAGGGAAAACCATATTATTTCAAAATGCTTTCAATCTTGGGGGCAACTCAACGCGAGCAGGTTGAATGCCCTGACGTCGGCGCTCTCTCCGCGGGTGACAGAAGACGAGGGGCGGGGCACGGATGAGCGGGACGCCGACCGCGCAGACGATTCAACATGGGCGCCGTTTGGGCGACGATTACAGGACTGCGTAACATCTCGTCGACGTTGTGGCGCTCAATGTCGAGAAATGAAGGGGAACATAGAAAGGGTGAGCATACATCGCGAATTGCTGTCCAAGAAGGTTTCGAAGTGGTACTACGCGCTGCGCCGATGGGATTCCGGCGCACAGGACGTCTCCCAGTTTGAATTGATTCCCGCTGCTTAAGCTATCTCCGCCACCAATGTGCCTTCCCGGGCGCCCTCTTCCGGTGGTGCTTTCCCCCACCGCTTGCAATTGGTATCAAACGATCGATAATTTGGTATCACTTGATACCTTAAGAGGGTGTTCCCATGTTGCTCGTTACCCCTGAAGCGGTGGCCGGCGTGATGGAGCTTCAGCCGATTCCGCACTCGCTCGCCGAACTCGAAGCACGGGTCCGCGCCGGTTTGCCGAAGTCGGCTTTGCGCGCCGGCGTTGAACATGCGACGCACGGTGCGGACGCACGGCGGGCGCTCCAGGCACGCATCATTCCCGAGGCCACGTACAAGCGCCGCCGGGATCGGCTCACGCCTGATGAATCTGAAAAGACGGAGCGACTTGCCCGGATCGTCGCCTCTGCCACCTACGCGTGGAACGATGAGGAAGACGCGCGGGAGTTCCTGGCGACCCCTCATCCGGAGCTCGAGGGGCGCGCGCCGCTGGATGTCGCGTTGAGTGAGTTGGGCGCGCGGCGGGTCGAAGAGTTGCTGTGGAAGCTCTTTTACGGGCTTCCGGCATGAGGTTGTATTGGATAGCGGATACGCGGCACACGGTGTGGAGCGGGACTGGCGCGATGCTGGTCGGTGGGCGGTTCAACAGGCCCGGCCGGCCGGTGATATATGCGGCGCTGACTTTTGCCGGTGCGATGCTGGAAGTGTTGGTGCACGCACGCATCGGGAAGGTTCCGAAGACGCACGGATGGGTCGAGGCGACCGTTCCCGATGACGTGGCAGTCGAGCGCCATACGGCCGAGTCGCTGCCGGCAGGTTGGGATGCGCCGGCGCCGCAATTTGCCCGCCGCTTCGGTGACGCATGGTTGACCGAAGCGCGCACGGCAATCCTGATCGTTCCCTCTGTTGTCGCCCGCGCCGAGTTCAATGTGCTGGTGAATCCCGCCCATCCGGATGCTGCGCGCATCGTCGTGGCCGACCCGCAACCGGTCGTGTGGGACGAGCGGCTGTTTGTGATGCCCCATGCCGGGCAGTCATAGCGCTGCGTTGGTGGCCTGCTAACCTAACCTCGACGCCTCTCTCCTGGAGACCAGGAATGTCGACGACGTTGTTATTGGTTTCATTCGCACTCCCGCCTAGTTTTCCACCCGAATGGGTGCCAAAGCCGCTCGCGCAGTTTGTTGCGGACAGCGTGCCGGGTTTGACCGAGAGCGAATTGCTTGTCCGGACGGAGAAACTGGGTTGGATGCCTACGTGGAAGCCGCTGCCGAAATTCAAACGCGGCGACATCGAGGCGTACGGTTTCGGGCTGACCCTCGATGGGGTGGGTGTTCCGCTGATCGCACGCATGCGTAGAGCGGCGAAGGATGTGATGCCGGTTAAGGTGCCAGAGCGCGACCCGCGCCAGCTGAGCCTGTTTTCACGAAGAAAGCGGGATGAGGCACATGCGTACGGAAGTACGTTCGTTGAACGCACTCGAAGAAGTCATCCGGAAGGTGCAAGCGGGACTCGTCACGGTAGATGGTTGTCCGCTGGCGGGCAAGTCGACGGCGAGCGTCCAGATCTGCGAGAGACTCGGTGCGATTGCATTGGAGCTTGATCAGTATGTGGTGCGCGGGCAAGGCGAGTATGTCGATGCATTGAGAACAACCGACCTGTTGCGTTCCCTTAGCAAGGCGCTGTCCGGCACATCACTCGGTGTACTTGAAGGGGGTTGCATTCGGGAGGTTCTCGCGATCCTTGGCGTGGCTGCACGTCCACACGTGTATGTGCAGCCGATCTCCTCGAGCGGGATTCTCAGCAATATCGAGATGCTCGACGCGGAGGACGGAAAACCCCCTAGATCCATCGGTCGCGCCTTTTTTTAACGACCTCGATCGCGAGGTATTCAGGTATCACGCGACCTATCAGCCATTCAATCGAGCGGATCTGATTTTCTATCGAACCGACAGATAAGCGGAATGCGATAGAACAGCCATTACCAACATTAACCAATTTTGAGATTCGCGAGATTTTCCGTTCTGTACAATCTCCGTAAAGCTGGCGGATATTTTTACGCGGGAGCAGGCATTCACGCTCCCGCGCGTGCCATTTCCGATCGCAGGCGAACACGGGCTCACCGGATTGACCACAACGACGCCGTACCCATGCAACACGTGTCGGGTTCAGTGTCGCTCGGCGCGTGCGGGTTGCCGCACGCAGGAGGAAGACATGGACCCGGACAGAAGCGTCCTGAATACCGGCGACGGGTTGGCCGGCGCGCACGCGGAAACCGGCTCGCCGCAGGCCGCCCTCGACGCGATCGTCCGTGGCGTGGAAAGCTGCGGCATTCCTGCCGGCACCGATTGGCAGACGGCGAAGCAAACCCTCTCGGACAACGACGGGCGGTGGAAATTCTCGGCGGTGCTGGTCGCGATCGTCGCGCGGCGCGAGCCGACGATCCTGCTGACCAGGCGCGCGTCGGATCTCAGCGAATACTCGTCGCATGTGAGTTTTCCGGGCGGCCGCCCGGCGGAGTCCGACCGCGATATCGGCGCGACCGCGTTGCGCGAGGCGTTCGAGGAAATTCACCTCGACCCGGGCGCGGTCCGCGTGGTCGGCAGCTTGCCGATTCATCAAACCAGAAAGCGCAATCACGCGATCTTTCCCGTGATCGGCATCGTGCCGGAAACGGCGAAATGGGAGGCGGCGCCCGCGGAAGTCGCGGAGATCTTCGAGTTTCCGTTCACCGCGCTGCTGAACCCGGATCTGCCGCGTCGATACACGGACGGCGAACGCGCGGGCGCGTGGTACTGGGCCGAGCAGACGCAGGACATCTGGGGCGTGACGGCTTTCATCCTGACGTCGCTCGCCGGCCTGGCACGCGGTGCCGCGCGCTGAAAGCATGCGGCACGGCGGGGGGGGCCGCCGCGGTTCAATGCGACGACACGAACACCGCATCCTCGAATGCCGCCGGAATGGCGAAGCTCTCGCGCATGCGCTGCGTTTCCTTCGCCGGCGTCAGGCCGAACAGGCGCTTGAATTCGCGGCTGAACTGCGACGGGCTCGTATAACCGACCGCATAGCCGGCCGCCTCCGCCGTCAGGTCCTCGCGCACCATCAGCAAGCGCGCCTGATGCAGTCGTGTCGACTTCAGGTACTGCATCGGCGACGCCTGCGTGATCGCCTTGAAGTGGCTGTGAAAGCTCGGCACGCTCATGCCGGCTTCGTCGGCCAGTTGCGGCACGTCGAGCGGCTGCGCGTAATCGGCGTGGATCACGCGCAGCGACCGGCCGATCCGGCCGAACTGTCCGCGCATCGCGAGCGCGCTGCGCATCGCGCTGCCCTGCGCGCCGGTGAGCACGCGGAAGTACAGCTCGCGCAGCAGCGCCGGGCCGAGCACCGCGGCGTCGAGCGGCCGGTGCATCGCCTCGACGAAACGCAGTACCGACGTGTGCATCGTCTCGTCCATCGGTGTCGACATCATGCTCCTGGGCGCCTGTACGGGCTCCGCGATGCCCTCGCGGTCGATCTGCGCCGCGAGTTCGGCGGCCATCGTGAAATCGAGATGCAGATACAGCGCGAGCAGCGGGCGCTCGGGCGTGGCGTCGGTTTCCATGCTGAACGGTACGGGTACGGACACCGCCAGGTAGTGGTGTTCGTCGTACAGATAGCGTTCGCCGCCGAAGTAGCCGCGCTTGCAGCCCTGGCACACGATCACGATGCCCGGGTCATACAGCACCGGCGTGCGCGACAGCGCGCGGTTCGAACGCAGGATGCGCACGCTCGGCAGTGCCGTCAGGTTGTAGCCTTCGTCGGGCGCCAGCGCGCGCAGCAGCGTCACCAGGCGCTTCCGGTCGCGCGGCGGCAGCGACGGGGGGCGGACGGAAGAGGGCTCGGTGCTCATAGTTTTGTGCAAGAAAATCAGCGGAATCGGGCTTATTCGACATGGATCGTCAGACTAGTATGCACGCTCCAATCGACATTCGGGAGAAGCTCAAATGGCATCCGGCAACCTCATCCTCATCACCGGCGTCAGCAGCGGCTTCGGCCGCGCGCTCGCGCAGGAGGCGCTCGCGGCCGGCCACACGGTGGTCGGCACCGTGAGAAGCGCGCAGGCGGCGCAAGATTTCGAAGCGCTGTCCGCGCAGGCGTTCGCACGGGTGCTCGACGTGACCGACTTCGATCGCATCGACGGCGTCGTGGCTGAAATCGAGGCGAACGTCGGGCCCGTCGACGTGCTGGTGAACAATGCCGGCTACGGGCACGAAGGGATCATGGAAGAAGCGCCGCTCGCGGAGATGCGCCGGCAGTTCGACGTGAACGTATTCGGCGCAGTCGCGATGATGAAGGTGGTCGTGCCGTTCATGCGCGAACGGCGGCGCGGCCGCATCCTCAACATCACGTCGATGGGCGGCCACATCACGATGCCGGGAATCGCTTATTACTGCGGCAGCAAGTTCGCGCTGGAAGGCATTTCCGAAACCGTCGGCAAGGAGCTCGAGCCGTTCGGCATCGCCATGACGGCCGTGGCGCCCGGTTCGTTCCGCACCGACTGGGCCGGCCGCTCGATGTTGCGCACGCCGCGCTCGATCGCGGACTACGACGCGACCTTCGATCCGATTCGCCGGGCGCGCGAAGAGAAGAGCGGCAAGCAACTGGGCGATCCCGCGAAGGCCGCACGGGCGATGCTCGCGGCGATCGCGGCGGACCATCCGCCCGCGCACCTGCTGCTCGGCAGCGATGCGCTGCGGCTCGTGCGCGGCAAGCTGGCGGCGCTGGACGCGGAAATCCGGGCGTGGGAGGCCGTGACGGTGTCGACGGACGGTTGACGCACGACGCGGCGCCATCGTTCGCACCGCAACGATTCGTCCACGTTGACGAAATGGTGGACGATCGCTTGCATCGCGGCATCATCGTTTAACAAACCTGTCCGATAATGGCTCCCGGCGAGTGCGCCACATTCATCCACCCTACAGGAGTCCATCGCGATGTCATACGTCACAACGAAGGATCACGTCGAGATTTTCTACAAGGACTGGGGCCCGAAGGACGCGCAGCCCATTGTCTTCCATCATGGCTGGCCGTTGTCGGCGGACGACTGGGATGCGCAGATGCTCTTCTTCGTCCAGAAGGGCTATCGCGTGGTGGCGCACGACCGGCGCGGGCACGGCCGGTCGGCGCAGGTGTCGGACGGCCATGACATGGACCACTACGCGGCAGACGCGTTCGCGGTCGTCGAGGCGCTCGACCTGCGCAATGCGGTGCACATCGGTCACTCGACCGGCGGCGGCGAAGTGGCCCGCTACGTCGCGAAGCACGGCGAGCCGGCTGGCCGCGTCGCGAAGGCGGTGCTGGTCAGCGCGGTGCCGCCGCTGATGCTGAAAACCGAATCGAACCCCGAAGGCCTGCCGCTCGAGGTGTTCGACGGCTTCCGGAAAGCGCTCGCCGACAATCGCGCGCAGTTCTTCCTCGACGTGCCGAGCGGCCCGTTCTACGGGTTCAACCGCGAAGGTGCAACCGTGCATCAGGGCGTGATCCGCAACTGGTGGCGGCAGGGGATGGAAGGCAGCGCCAAAGCGCATTACGAAGGCATCAAGGCGTTTTCGGAAACGGACCAGACCGAAGACCTGAAGTCGATCTCCGTCCCGACGCTCGTGCTCCATGGCGAAGACGACCAGATCGTGCCGATCGCGGATGCCGCGCTGAAGTCGATCAAGCTGCTGAAGAACGGCACGCTGAAGACGTACCCGGGCTACTCGCACGGGATGCTGACGATCAACGCGGACGTCCTCAACGCCGACCTGCTGGCTTTCGTGCAGGCGTAATGGTGTCGGCGGGTGCCGGCGGGTGCCGGCGCAGGCCCGCTTCGGCGGGCTGCGCTGTCGTTGCGGGCCGGCGGTGCCCGATAGCGTCCGTGGCGCCCGGCAGCGCCGTCGGCATGGCGGCCGGTTCGCCGGCCGCATCAATCAGCCCGGGCCGTTGAAGCGGATGCCCGGAAACGTCAGACGCGGCATCCGGCTTTCCAGGAACGCGAGCAGTTCGCGCACCTGCGCGGCCTTGGCGGAGTCGTCCGGCCAGACGAGGTAGTACGCGTCGCCGGTATTGACGGCCGTCTTGAACGGCAGCACGAGCTGCTTCTCGTCGATTGCCGTGGCACACAGCGCGAGATCGCCGATCGAGAGGCCGTGGCCGGCGATGGCCGCCGCGATCCCCTGTTCGAGCATGTCGAACACCTGCCCGCGCGTGATGTCCACCTCCAGGTCGTGGCCGCTGCCCTTGAGCCAGCGGCGCCAGTCGCGCCGATCGGGCGACGGATGGATCAGCTCGCACGCCGCCGGATTCGTGCGTGCGACCGTCGCGGTCGCGCGCGAGCACACCGGAATCAGCCATTCGTCGAACAGCTTCACGCACTGCGTGGCCTCGCCGAACTTGCCTGCGCCGAGCAGGATCGCGCAATCGTAGGATTCGCTGAAGAAATCGACGGTATCGACATCCATCCACACGCTCGCGATCTGTACCTCGAACGCGGGCCGTGTGGCACGAAACCCGGCCAGTGCGTCGAGCAGCCAGCGCATCGTGAGCGTGGACGGCGCCTTGAGCCGCAGCACGTCGCGTTGCGACTGGAACAGCACGCAGGCTTCCTCGATTTGCCGGAAGCCGCGCCGCAGGCCCGACGCGAAGATGTGCGCTTCCGCCGTCACGGTCATTCTGGGGCCGCGCCGGACGAACAGTTTCCGGCCGAAGTAGGCCTCGAGCGTCCTGACGTGCTTGCTCACCGCGCTTTGCGTGAGGCTCAGTTCCTCCGCGGCCAGCGTGAACGAGCCGGTGCGCGCGGCGCTTTCGAACGCGCGCAGCGCGTAGACAGGGGGAAGCGGTTTGGCCTTCACGGGTTTCGAATATGAATAAAACTCATGTCATCCGGCAGGATTTTCCGTTTTTCAGCAGCGGGCCGGGCACGCAATACTTCGTAAAACCGTGCAATCCGGTGCGCTGAATCCCGATGATGCCACCGTGGCGGGCACGCGCGTCAATCCATTCAGCAACTTTTTTTCATGTCACTCCATTACCCGCTGCTGTTCGCCTATCTCGCCGCGATCGTGCTGCTGATCGCGACGCCCGGCCCCGTCGTCATGCTCGTGGTCGGCACCGTCGCGCGGCGCGGCTTCCGCCAGGGCATGCTGACCGCGGTGGGCGCGAATGCCGCGAGCCTCGTGATGATCGCGGGGGCGATGCTGATGGTGTTCGGTGTCGTGCTCGTCAGCGATCGGCTGCTCACGGGCGTGCACGTGGCGGGATGCCTCTTCATCGCGGTGCTGGCCATCCGGACGCTGCTCGGCGAATGGCGCGCCAGCCGCACACGCGACGGCCATGACGCCGCGGCAGGCGAACCGCCATCGCAGGCGCGGCGCTTGCCGGGTGTCGTACGCGGCTTTCTCGTCGGCATCGCGAATCCGAAGGACCTGCTGTTCTTCGTCGCGTTCTTTCCGCAGTTCGTCGGCATCACGCCGGATTCGCGCGTGAGCCTGGCCATCCTGGCCGCGCTGTGGATCGCGGTCGATTTCACGATCCTGACCGGCTACATGGCCGCGATCAACCATCCGCTGATTCATCGCAAGCAGCGCTGGATCGCCGCCTCGTCGGCGGGCGCGCTGCTCGTGATTGCGCTCGCCGGGCTCGCCGGCGCGATCGCGGGCGCCGCGTAAGTGCGTCGGCGATCTGCGTTACGCTTCGTTTGCCCCAGCTCTTTTATCGAGTTCAATCATGTCCAGCTCCACCTCGACGTTCTCCGAGTACCTCTTCTCATACGGCACGTTGCAACTCGAACCGGTGCAACTCGCGACCTTCGGCCGCACGCTCGACGGTCGTGAAGATGCGATGCCCGGTTATGCGATGACGATGCTGAAGATCGACGACCCGGAAGTGGTCGCGACGAGCGGGAAGACCCATCATCCGGTGGTGGCCTATACCGGCCAAGCGGGTGACCGCGTGACCGGCACCGTATTTGCGATCACGCAGGAAGAACTGCAGCACGCGGACGACTACGAAGTCGACGCGTATCGCCGCGATCGCGTGGTGCTCGAATCGGGCATCGCCGCGTGGGTGTACGTGGGCGCGGGTTCGCCACGCCCCGATTGAATCCGGTTCGCGGGCAGGCTCGACGCCGCCGCGATTTTGCCCGTTAGCCGTTGCGCAGGAACACGACGTAGCCGCGGAACCACGGGTTCGTCGCGAGGTAAGGCGGCGCGTCCCATTCGCCGCCCTGGATGATGCCGATGCGAAACGGCAACTGCAGCCGCGCGACGCGCGGCAGGTAGTCCGCGTAGTCGGGGATCGTGCTGCGGCCCTGGTAGGTCTGCACGACCACTTCGTCGACGATCCCCCTGAGCTGGTTGACCTGATCGGTATCGATGCGGCTGCTCCAGTCGAGCAGCCCCGTGATGCTCAGCCGGCAATCGGCGGGCAGCGTCTCGCGCAGCGACCGCAGGAATCCGAGGTAATCCTGCAGGTGGCGCGTGCGCGCATCGAAGTCGATCTGGATGCCGGTGATCGTGCGGCCCGACGCGCGCCAGCGCGTGAGCTGCGCGAGCATGATCTGCGTGACGCGCGGTGTCCAGCGCAGCGTATGCGCGCGATAGACGAGCCACACGCGCGCCTGCGGGGCGGGCGGCAGTGCGACGCCCTGCGCGATCACGCGGACCTGCGACTCGTCCCGCGGCGATGCCTCGATTTGCCCTTGCAGCACGTAGACGGCGCGTGCGTCGCGCACGACCGCCTGCGGCTTCACGCCGGCCCACAGCCAGAACGCGTCGTACCGCGCGGCGTCGACGGTGCCGGCCAGTGCGACGCGTCCGGCCAGCAGCAGCGCGAGGCACGCCACGCACGCGATACGCTTCACGCGGCGCTTACCAGTAGTAGCGGAGCTTCTGCGCCCACGGGCTGCCCGCGTAGCTGGCCTTCAGCGTATCGAACCAGCGCTTGCGCACGTTCTTCGGCACCTCCTTGCCGCCGCATTCGTTGGAGCCGGCCGGCGCATAGCACTTGATCGCACGGTAGTACGCGTAAGCGCGGTCGTTCGGGTTCGCCTGCGCATCGGCCATCACCGTCACGTAGCTCGACATCCGCTCGTACGGCTTGCCCGCGAACTGGGACGGCGCGTTGCCGAGCGTCGGCGGCGGCGTGCGCGGGGTGCTCGCCGGAGCCGCGTAACGCACCCACGGCGTCGAATCGCCTTCGAGATTGGCCACGAGCGGATTGAGGCGCACGAAATCGGCGAGACAGTTCAACCCTTTCGCGTCGGCGGGATTCTGCTGGAGTGCCGCGGCGATGTCGCGCGCGGGCGGGCACGTATAGCTGTCGTCTTTCCGCGGGCCGGCCGCGACGAACGGCTTCAGCGGATCGGCCGGCGTGCCGGACACCAGCGCGGTATCGGCGATGAACTCGGCGTAGTGCGAACGCGTGAGCTCCTTGTACAGCAGCGCGTACAGCGCGGTGTCGCGCAGCGCGCCGCCGGCCGCCTGGTTTTGCGCCTGCGCGCGCAACAGGTCCGCATTGGCCGAGCGTTGCAGCAGCACCGCGCGGATCGCGGCGTTCTGCACGGGCGAATCGTCGGCGAACACGTCATTGACGAGCCCGGCCTGCTCGAGGTTGATCGCGAGCGCGAGTTCCAGCGCCTCGCGCTGGAAGCGGAATTTCGCGAGCGGGATCAGGTCGCGCCACAGCTGGCGTGCCTTGTCGGTCTGGCCGCTGTCCTCCAGCGCGAACCCGCGCAGCGCCTGCTGGCTCAGGCCGAAGTAGTCGAGCGGCTCGGCGGGCGTCTGCGGCAGCAACGCGAGCGCGGCGTCCGGCTTGTGCCCGATCTGGACATACCAGGTCGCGAGCAGGTAGTCGTAGAGCGCGGGCGCGTTCGCGAAGCGCGGCTTCTGTGCCTGCAACTCGTCCAGCGTGATCGGCTTGCTGCTGCTCGAATCGCTGCTGTCCGACACGCGCATGCGCATCAGGTCGACGGTCGCGAGCACGGTCGGCGACTGGATCTGGCGCGCGTCGAATTCCGGCCCGAACAGCAGCTTGCTGTCGAGCTCGTTCGCCAGCTGGATCAGCGGCACGTTCGACGTCGCCGGCGACCAGCGTGCAAGCGCGTGGCCGTACAGGTCGGCCTGCTGCGTGACGTTCCCGCCAAGCCACGCGACACGCCGCAGCAACCCCGTCGCGGAGGTCGCATAACACCCCTGCGGATACACCTTCAGGTACGTGCGAAACACCGTATTCGCGGCGTCGAGCGACACCTTCGTCACGCGGCCGCGCGACGGCGTGGGGCCGTCGTTGTCGAACACATTGGCCTGCGCGGCGTTCAGCTGCGCGCGCCCGGCCATATAGAGGCCGGTTTCCTTCAGCCACGGGTTCGCGCTGTGCGAAGCGCTCGCGAAAGCCTTGGTCGCGGTGAGGAAGTCGGCGCGGTAGAACGCGTTCGTGCCGTCGAGGTACGCGGCGAACTGCTGGCCGAGCGGCGACTTGACCGGCGGTTTCGTCCAGGCGGCACTGGCGCCGCCCGCGGCGCAGGTCTTCTGTGCGATGTCGGCGCGTGCCGCGCGCAGCCGCGCGGCTTCGTCGGCGGGGAGGCCGCCGGCACCGCCCAGCGCGTCGTTGAATGCGTCGGCGCCCGAACTCATGCTGCGGCAGATGCTGCCTTCGCCGTCGGCGTACCGGTTCGACGGCGCTTCGGCATCCGCTGCGTTGCCGGTCTTGTCGGGTTCCTTCTGGCCGATATAGATCCATCCGGAGAAGTCCATCGGAAACGGCACGATGATCTGGTTGATCCGGTCTTTCGCCGGGATGGTCTTCGGATCCGGAAACGCCTGCGCGACCTTCGCGCTGTCGACCATCATCAGCATCGCGTTGATGCGCGTGTCGTTGGCGGGGCTCAGCATCGGCAGGTTGCCGCAGGAGTAAGCGGCTTGCCGGAGCGTGGTCGGCGCATAGCAGCCGTCGTCTCCGCTGGCATGGGCAGCCGGAATCCAGAACAGGCCGGCCGCCAGCGCGGCGAGCAGGTGTCGGTGCAGCAATGGGTTGGTAGGCATTTTTTTCTTGTGCCGGGTATGGGGCCGCAGCGGCCGGGTCTCTCAGGTGAGGCGTTTCGCCCCGGCGCGTATCGTACCGCACCGGCGGCCCCGGCCGCGAGCGCGCGCAGGCCGGCCGGCAGTCGGATCGAATGCGGGCCGGCGAAATGGAAGTCCACTCAGTGTAGACGCAACGCCACCTTGAATCCGGACTGCCTGAATTAAGATGCAGCCGGCAGTGACGGACATCCGACGATAGACGACCTGTCGTCGTCCTCGCTGCCCGACGGGGGCGGTCTGCCGAAAGCGGTGTTCGCATCGATCCACACGATCGATTGGATCATGGACGGAGGCGAACGGATGCCGGTTTCCATGCCTGTTCAATAGCATTGCTTATCAATCGGCCGATCGATGCGATGTGTCGTGTCGGCGAACGGCAGACGAGAGTACGCCGGAAAAAGAAAACAAGAGGATTCCGATGAAACCCATTACATGGATGGTCATGGCAGCCGCGCTCGCGCTGTCCGCATGCGGCGGTGACGACGTTGCCACGAACGGCGGCACGCCGTTGTCGTCGCCGAACAATCCCGGTTCACCGTCCGGCCCGACCTCGCCCGGTGGCGGTTCGAATGGCGGCCCGACGGGCGGCGGCGGAACCACGCAGCCGCAGGCCGGCTGGTCGAAGGCCGCCGCGGTGGACGGCCAGGGGCCGGAAGGCCAGCCGAGCGTGACCATCGACGCGAGCGGCAACGCGCTCGCCACCTGGATGACCAATGGCACGGCCGGCACGACCGGCAACGAGATGTGGGGCGCGCGCTATGTGCCGGGCTCGGGCTGGGGAAGCGCTACGCGGCTGGACACGAGCGACGGTTCGCATGCGATGAACACGCTGACCGGGGTGCAGCCGCAACTGGTCGGCAACGCGAGCGGGCAGGCAGTCGCGTTCTGGACCGAATGGACGCCAGGCCCCAACACGTACGCCCTGTGGGCGCGCCCGTACAGCCCGGGTAGCGGATGGGGCACGCCCGTCACACTGGCGCCGGATATGGCCGGTTCGTCCTATTCGGCCGGCATGGACAGCCAGGGCAACGCGCTCGTCACCTGGAGGCAGTCGATCAGCCTGCTCGATACGCGCATCGCGTGGACGCGCTATACGCAGGCCGGGCAGTGGTCGCCGACGGCGCTGGTCCAGATGCCGGTGCAGACCGGGCCGGGCGCCGTGACCGGCGATACCGACAACGTGAGGCCGATGCTGTCGGTCCTGTCGTCCGGCCGGGCGGTGCTCGCGTGGCGGCAGACCAACCATACGAAGTCGGCGCTGTGGACGGCGACGTACGACGCGACCAACGGCTGGACCAACGTCAACCAGGCCGTATCGAACTCGAGCCTGTTCACGACGATCATCTCGCCGGTCGCCGGCATGGATGCGAAGGGCAACATCACGCTGGCCTGGGGGCAACTCGACGTGACGGGCGGGAAGCTCTACACCGCCACGATGTCGCAGCGCTATGTATCCGGAACCGGATGGCAGCCCGCGCAGCCCGTCGCCCCGGCGATCGTGGTGCCCACGGGGTTCATCGCGACGCCGATGTTGACCGTCAACGAAAACGGCGTGGCCGCCGCGATGTGGGCAGAAGGGGGCGCGGTCCTGCAGGCGAGCGTGTCCGATGCCGGCGGAAACTGGGGGCCGCTGCAGAAGCTGACGGAACACCTGAACGGGGCGGCGCTCCAGTACCCGCCGCTGGTGATCGACCCGGCCGGCAACGTGACGGTCGCATGGCAGGACACGGGCACGCCGAACGCGTCCGTCCTCCTCGTGGCCGGCTACCGGAACGGTGCATGGAGCACGTCGACGCTCGATCCGCAGGATGGGTCGTGGCCGGCACTGGCCGTCAACGCGGCGGGGGCGATGGCGCTCGTCTGGCAGGGGTTTGCCGCGAATATCGGCAGCCAGATCCAGTCCAGTTTTTTTACGCCTGGCGCGTAATCGTGTCGCGTCGGGAATTCGAAGGAGAAGCCATGAAGAAGGCATTGAAGTGCACGGTCACCTTGCGGACCGTGCTGGGTGCCGCGGTCGCCGGCCTCGTGTTGTCCGCGTGCGGGTCGACGCAGATGAACATGGTCGACGTGCAGACGTCGACCGCGAAGACGCTCGGGCTCGCGTCGTCGGACGAGATCGCGATCGCCAACGTGCTGTACGGGAAGAAGGACGGGCTGGGCGGCCAGAAGGTCAGTTACGACGCGACGACCGGCAAGGGGCGGCGTTTCGGCTGTACGGTGTTCATGATTCCGGGGCTCACGCCGATCGATCGGCCGACGTACAACAACTGGGAATGCCATCCGCAACGCTGATGGCCGCGAGATCGACGGCGCCCGTCGCGGGGCGCCGGTCGGCCGCTTCTGTGGACGATATGCCGCGCCGGCCTTGCGCCGGCGCAATTTGGTCCGATAATCGACGAACCGATCTATCCCCTCGTGTCGGCTCGATAAAAAAACTGTCATGGATCAAGCGGCATTCGTCCCTGTTTTCAAGTTTCGCACGATCGACTACCCCGAGCAGGACCGGTTCCACGTCTGGGTCAAGGACATGCTGTGCGACTACCGTCTGGATGACGGCGGCGGCCACGGCGCGTTCGACGCGGAAGCGAGCGGCGCGGCGCTCGGCCCGCTGATCCTGTCGGGCCGGCATTGGCGATCGCGCGCGCCGGCGTATCGGGTCAACCGGACCACGCGGCGGATCCGGCTCGACGGCCAGGATTCGATCCGCTTCACGCTGCTGCTCGGCGGGCGGCTGGCCAGCCACACCGGCGGGCCCGAACTGATCAAGGGCGCCGGCGACGTGTTCGTCTACGACGTCGCGCAGGTCAACGACTGCCGGGTCGAGGCGGGCGACGTGATCAGCCTGGTCGTGCCCAGGTACCTGCTGCCGAGCCATGCGGCGCAGGCGCACGGCCAGACGTTGACGAGCGGTGTCGGGCGGCTGCTCGGCGACCACATGCTGTCGCTGTTCCGCAATCTGCCGAATCTGCGCACGCACGAGATCCCGAGCGTCGTGCAAGCGACGTTGCTGCTGCTGGCCGCGGCCGTTTCCCCGACCGCGCAGGCGCTGAACGACGCACGTACCCCGATCGACGGTGCGCTGGCCGAGCGGGTCCGGCGCTACATCGACGTGCATCTGCTCGAGCCCGACCTCGATCCCGATCGGATCTGCCGCGACATCGGCGTGTCGAGAGCGCGGCTCTATCAACTGTTCAAGGAAGACGGCGGCGTGATGCGGCAGATCACGCGCCGGCGGCTGCGTCACGCGTACCACGTGCTGGGCGACCCGCAGCGCCGGCATCAGCGGATCGCGGAAATCGCGTGGGCGCACGGCTTTCCCGACGAGAAGTATTTCCACCGGCTGTTCAAGGCGGAGTTCGGCCATACGCCGAAGGAAACGCTCGAGTGCGCGGCCGCGCCGGTTCTGCTGCCGTGCGGTACGGCCGAGGATCGATGGGCGGATGGCGGCCGGCTGGCGGGATGGACGCTGCCGTTCGGCGTGCTCACCAACTGAGTGGGCGGCACGCTCCGGCCGCCGTGCGGCGGTTCGTTTCGTGCGTCACGCGTACACGCTGCTGGCCACCCCGCCTTCATCGACATCGTCGATCGCGGCCCGGAAATCGTCGATCGCCGCCATCAGCTCGCGGACCTGTCGCAACGACGGGTACTGGTGCAGCACGGCATGCCATTGCGGCAGCGTCAGCAGCGCGTGCCAGACGACGCCGAGGCCGCCCGGATCGGCATCCGGCCGCTGCGCGAGCGCGCTCGCGTATTCGAGGCTGGCCTGCGCCGACAGCAGCTGCATCCGGCTGGCGGCGCCCAGCAGGCGCGGCGTCGCGTCGGCGGACGCATCGCAGCAATAGAGCACTTCCCGTGGCAGCGTCGCTTCATCGGTCGTCAGCGCGCGCAGCGACGCGCCGTGCACGCGCACCGTGCCCTGGTGCGTCTCGAACGCATAGATCGTGTCCGGGTCGGCCTGCGCGAGCAGGTTCAGGCCGCGCAGCAGCCGCGGCAGATCGGTCGTCGCGGCATCCGCGGACGCTTTCGCTTCGACGAGGAAGCGCACGTTCCACACGGGCGCGGGATCATCGCCGCGCGTGCGTTCGAGCAGGATCGCGTCCCATTCGGTTTTCGCGCGATCGTGCCGGCCTGGTATCGACGACGGCACGCGCATCGACGTCACTACCCGGTACGTGCGGTGTGCATCGGCGGCGTCGAGCCGGCTGGCCAGCGCGTCGAGCGCCTGCGCGGCCTGCGCTTCGACGGCTGCGCCGCGCCGTTGCGACGCGACACCCTGCGCGACGGCGACCGTGCTGCCTTCGAGCGGACCCTGGCGCACCCAGAGCGCTCGGTAGCGGCGCACGTGCTCGTCCGATGCCAGCGCGTTGACGCGCAGCATGCGTTCGAGCGCGGGGCTGTCCTTCAGCTTGACGATGTCCTGCTCGAACGCGGCGTCGTTCGCCATGTCGGGCAGCGCGAGCAGGTGCCGCAGCGAGTCGTGCAGCTCCGCCCACGACGCGGCAGCGGCGGCCGCATGCAGCCGCGCGAGCCCGTCGCGTTGCCACGGCCGGGCGCTGCGCTCGAGCTTGGCCGGATGTGCGATCGCATTGACGGCCGAGTGCAGTGCGCGACGGTCCTGCTCGGCGTGCGCGGACAACGACGCGTATTCGCGCACGCTCGGCGCATCGTGCCGCAGCACTGCGGCCTGGAATGCGGGGTCGCCGGATTGCGTATCCATCGCATCGCGGATCATCTGCGCGAGGGCGTCGATGAAGCGCTGCCGCAATGCCGCGCCAGGGGATTGTCCGTCGCTCCGCATCCGGCGCGCTTCCTCGATCACGATTGCAAGCGTGGCGGCCGGGGGCGCGGCGTCGGCCGGCGACGCCGTGCTGTCGAGCGGCGGCAGCCGGTAGCGGCGCGTAACGGTGCGCAGGGTTTCGTCGAGCAGGGCAGGAAGCGGTGTCAGCGACATGTTCGGTATCGGCGTGAAAGCGGTGTGTGTGCCCGGCGGGGCGGCCCGGTGCGCGCGATGTTGTGCAACGTTATCACGCCGCACTGAAGATGCAGGCAGGCGGTGTTGCGGCAACGACGTGTGATGACCGGGATTCGATGGACCCGTCCTCGACACAGGCAATCCACGTTTCGCGTCACGCTGAAGCGTTCGCGCCAGGCCATCGGCATCGTCTGCTTACGCGGCCCACGCCGAACGGGCCAATCCCGACCCCGCCGTGAACCGCTGGCGCCGCGGAAGCTGTTCGGCATCGTCGCGGGGCGGGTCGGCATCTCGCGGGTAGTCGGCGTCAGCGCGTTCGAAGGATTCGGGCGGCAACTCGTGCCGCAACCGGCGATCGTCGCGGCGACCGTCTGCTGCGCGGGCGCCGCGATCTACGGGGGATCGTTCAATGGGCGGCCCCCCGCGGCGCCGGCCGCCGGCTCGCGCGTGGATCTCGGCCATCGCGCCGCGGCCAGTCGGCCCGGTCAGCCGTGCCCCCATGCCGCACACATCACGCCGTCAGCGTCACCGACAGGCTGCCGAGTTCGCCGAAGCGCACCGTCAGCGCATCGCCGAGCGGCACGTCGATCGCACCCGCGTACGAACCGGTCGTCACGATCTGCCCGGCGCGCACGGCGTCGCCGCGCGACGCGAGGAAATTGACGAGCCACACCAGCGGCTGCAGCGGATCGCCGTCCGGATGGCGGCCGTCGATCGTGCGGTTCAGCGCGCCTTCGAACGACAGCGCCAGCGTCTCGAGCGGCACGTTCAGCCCGTCGGGCACGACCGGGCCGACACACAGCCCCTGGTTGAATTGCCCGTCGGCCAGCAGCTCGAACTTCGACGCGCGCGTAGGCTCCGCATAGCGGCAGCCGAGCACTTCGAGCACGATGCGCACTTCGCGGATCGCGTCGCGCACGTCCTGTTCATCGTACGGCTGTTCGCGCGCGGGCAGGTCGCGATCGAGCACGAACGCGATTTCCGGTTCGATCCGCACGATCGGCCCGCCGACGACGCGGTACGGCGCATCGGCCTCGCGGATCGTCGACGCGAAGATCGGCGCGAGGATCACGCGGTCGGGCGGCGGCAGCGCGCATTTCCATCCGCCGATGGATTCGCCGAGCAGGTCGGCCACGCGCTGCTGGATCGCGAGCGCGGTTTCGACGTTCTCGGGACGCAGCGCATCGGGCAGCAGCGGGCCGGGCGAGCCGGCATGGCGGGCGGCGACGAGATGCTGGGCGGCGCCGTCCACGCGTTCGGTAGTCGTTGTCATGTCGGTTGAGCGAGTTGAAAGTGGGCCGGCAAATAAGGGCCGGACGAAAGTCGCACGTTCGATGATAGCGCTTTCGGCGCGTTGGCCGCTCGATCGCACATGGTCGGCTGCCTTGTCACCCGGCTTCGGAACGTTGCCGCGACGCAAGGGTTCGACCTCCCGTCGCGGCGTTTCGCCGCATGTGCGGGCCCCGGTCGACCTTGACGTCCGTCAACAGTCGAACCCGCCATCCGCCGATGATGGTGACAGGCCGTGCGCGATCAGACGCGCGGCACATCACCCCAGCGAGGTTCGCATGTACGAGAAGATCATGGTGGCCGTCGACGGCAGCGCTTCGTCGAAACAGGCGCTTGCCGAGGCAGTGAAGGTCGCGCTGGCAGGCGACGCGCACGTCAGCGTCGTGTATGTGGTGGACAAGTCGGTGCTGTTCACTTACGCGGGCCGTTTCGACCCGCACGCACTGGTCGAGGAAATCCGCGACGAGGGGCGCAAGGTGCTGCGCGAAGCCGAACAGGTCATCGCGCTGGCCGGCGCGAAGGGCGAGGCAGAACTCGTCGAGACCGAGAGCATCGGCGAGGACATCGCGGAACGCCTGCAGCGCTACGTGAAGGAACGCGGGATCGATCTCGCGGTGGTCGGCACGCACGGGCGGCGCGGTATCCGGCGCGTGCTGCTCGGCAGTGTCGCCGAGCGCTTCGTGCGCGGCTCGAAGTGCCCGGTGCTGCTGATTCGCGGCGACGACGCCGGCGTAGCGGCTTCGGCTGCCGCTGCCTGACGCGGCGGAGGCACGATGATACGTCGCCAGTACCGGATCGTCGTCGCGGCGATTGCCGTGTTCGTGTCGCTCGCAGGGATGATGGCCGTCGTGTCGGGGCTGCTGTTCGACAACACGATGGCGCTGCGCGGCGGCGCGATCGCGCTGGTCGCCGGCGTGGCCGGCTTCGTCGTGATGCTCAATCCGGGCGCGAAAGGCGAGGAGTGACGCGGGCGGGCCCGGCCGGCTTCGTCCGGCCGACGGTGCCGGAAGCAGCCGGCACCGCTTTCCGCAAGACCGGCGCTAGCTGCTGGCGCGCCGTTGCTCCACTTGCCACTTACTCGCGGGTGGTGCCCGGCGCCTTCGCGTCGACCTGCCCGATCTGTATTGCCAGGCGCTTCAACGTTTCCTCCAGTTCCTCGTTCTTCGGCTGAAGCTTTCGCGCCTGCGCGAACGCGTCCCGCGCGTCATCCTCGCGGCCCAGTTTCCACAGCACTTCACCCTTGTGCGTGAGCCCGATCGCATAGGCTTCGCGCGCATCCTTGTTCGTGTCGCCGTCCTTCGCGAAGATCGCGATCGACCGGTCGAACCATGCGAGCGCTTCGTCGTTGCGACCGAGGCGATACAGCGCCCAACCCTTGCTGTCGAGCGCATACGCATCGTCCGGCGATTCCGCGAGATGCGCGTCGATCATCGCGAGCCCGCGCTCGACTGCGACGCCGGCGTCGGCGAGCCGATAGCCGATGTCGTTCAGGCGGTCGCCTGGAATCCGGTCGAGATCGAGCGCGGCGGCCACGCGGCCCGCGTCGCGTTCGGCGATCGCGAGCGACAGCAGCTTGGCGACGATCTGCTGCCGCAATTCGCTGCTGATCCGATCGCCGTTGGCGACCAGGCTGCCGAGGTATTGCGTGTACAGGTCGGGCGCACCTGGGGCGTTCGCGCTGTTCGCGATGGTCAAGCCCGGGCCCGCGCACCAGTCGGTGTCGGCCGTCCCGGCCAGCGCGCCGGCGTAAAGATTGACGTTTCGCGGCGTGCGCGATTGCGCGTAGTAGGTGTAGCCGTTCGCATCCGAATAGCCGCACGCCAGATATTCGTTCTCCACGTCCAGCACGTACGGGAAATGGCCGATCGGCGCCGAGCCGCCCGGCTCGACCAGCCGGAACGATTCGCCCAGATCGCCGTCGCCGACGATCGGGTTGAACACCCACTGCTTCTCCGGATGCAATTTCGGCAGCCGGACCCGGACGGTGCGCCCGGCCGCGTCGGTCGTGCCGAAGATCACGCTGTCGTGCTGATCCGGCTTGACGGGCAGCCCCGCGATGACCTGACCGGGCAGGAACAGCCGGTAGCGCGCATTCGGCAGCGGCTGGTGCGTGATGGGGTCGCGCAGCACGAACTGGTGAACGTAAGCCCCTTTTCCGAGCGACGCCGTCGGCGCGATATAGGTGCGCGCGTAAGCGGCGGGCAGGGCGGTACAGCTCAAGGCCGCGGCAACGAGCGCGGCGAGAAGGCGGGATGTCATGAAATTGCGGTTCTTATTGGTAAGGATGTTATTGACCGACGGCCGGAAAAACACTGAACGACCTGCGCGACCTTCGATATCCAGCTGCGAATACCGATACGGATCGCTGGATCGTCCAGCGCAATTCAATGCGGAACCTGCGCGCCGCAACGTGATGCGAGGAAGCGGCGGACGGATGACGCGCGAATGCAGTGCGCAGCATAGCAGGCCGTGTCGAGCGCTCGCTCCCCATTTTGTTTCGTCGTTGCGCGCGGATCAACGATATCGTGATTTGTATCAAGTCATGATATGTCGATCCGCACGACAATCGATTCGACCGCGGTAAAAAGGGCGAAACGATCGCAATCCGATCGGCCTTTACATCCGCTATTTCACCTCCTTAAATAATCAGGGTCTGCCAAAAGACCGGAAAAACGAGATCCCCATGAGTCATTTCCTGGACAGATTGCGTTATTTTTCCACCACGAGGCCACGCTTCTCCGACGGACACGGCGCCGTCACGGAAGAAGACCGAAAATGGGAAGACGGCTACCGGATGCGCTGGCAGCACGACAAGATCGTCCGCTCGACCCATGGCGTGAACTGCACGGGCTCGTGCTCGTGGAAGGTCTATGTGAAAGGCGGGATCGTCACCTGGGAAACCCAGCAGACCGACTATCCGCGCACGCGCCCCGACATGCCGAACCACGAGCCGCGCGGCTGCTCGCGCGGTGCGTCCTACTCCTGGTACCTGTATAGCGCGAACCGCCTGAAGCATCCGATGGTGCGCAGCGCGCTCGTGAAGCTGTGGCGCGAGCGCCGCCGCACGCTCGGCCCGGTCGAAGCGTGGCGCTCGATCGTCGAGGACGACGAAGCACGCCGCTCGTACCAGCGCCGCCGCGGGCTCGGCGGCTTCGTGCGCGCGAGCTGGGACGAGGTCAACGAGATCGTCGCGGCGGCCAACGTGCACACCGTCGAGCGGCACGGCCCCGATCGCGTGGTCGGCTTCTCGCCGATTCCGGCGATGTCGATGGTGTCGTATGCGGCAGGTTCGCGCTACCTGTCGCTGATCGGCGGCGTGTGCCTGAGCTTCTACGACTGGTATTGCGACCTGCCGCCCGCGTCGCCGCAGACCTGGGGCGAGCAGACCGACGTGCCGGAATCGGCCGACTGGTACAACTCGACGTTCATCATGATGTGGGGCTCCAATGTCCCGCAGACGCGCACGCCGGACGCGCACTTCCTCGTCGAGGCGCGCTATCGCGGCACCAAGGTCGTGTCGGTGTTCCCCGATTACTCGGAAGGCGCGAAATTTGGCGACCTGTGGCTGCACCCGAAGCAGGGCACCGATGCGGCGCTCGCGCTCGCGATGGGGCATGTGATCCTCAAGGAGTTCCATCTTGCGGGGAAGAGCGACTACTTCGCCGACTACTGCAAGCGCTATACCGACATGCCGTGCCTCGTGCGCCTTGTGCGGCACGGCGACGGCTACGTACCCGAACGCCTCGTGCGCGCATCCGACTTCGACGATGCGCTCGACGAGGCCGCGCATCCGGACTGGAAGACCGTGATGATCGACGCTGCGACCGGCGAGTTCGTCGTGCCGGTCGGCTCGGTGGGGTTCCGCTGGGGGCAGCAGGACGAAGCCGACAAGGGCAAGTGGAACTTGCGCGGCGAGACGTCGAAGGGCGCGGCGCTCGCGCCGCGGCTGTCGTGCACGGCCGTGCACGACGAAGTCGTCGACGTGCTGTTCCCCTATTTCGGCAACCAGCCGCACGCGCATTTCAACTCGACGCAGCACACGTCCGAGCTGTCGCGCCGGATCGGCGCGCGGCGCATCGCGACGCGCAACGGCGACCTGCTCGTCGCGACCGTCTACGACCTGTTCGTCGCGAACTACGGGCTCGACCAGGGGCTGGGCGGGCGCGACGTGGCCGCGAGCTACGACGACGACCTGCCGTACACGCCGGCGTGGCAGGAAACGATCACCGGCGTGAAGCGTGCGGACGTGATCTCGGTCGCGCGGCAGTTCGCGGAGAACGCGCACAAGACGCAGGGCAAGTCGATGGTGATCATCGGCGCGGGGATCAACCACTGGTTCCACATGGACATGTCGTACCGCGCGATCATGAACATGCTGATCATGTGCGGCTGCGTCGGCAAGCCGGGCGGCGGCTGGTCGCACTACGTGGGCCAGGAGAAGCTGCGCCCGCAGACGGGCTGGACGGTGTTGTCGGGCGCGCTCGACTGGAGCCGCCCGCCGCGCCAGATGAATTCGACGTCGTTCTTCTACGCGCACACCGACCAGTGGCGTTACGACCCGATGGACCCGGCCACGCTGCTGTCGCCGCTCGCGGACAAGTCGCAGTTCCACGGCGCGCCGATCGACTACAACGTGCGCGCGGAGCGGATGGGCTGGCTGCCGTCCGCGCCGCAGCTCGCGGTGAATCCGCTGAAGGTCGGCGCGGCGCTCGACGATCCCGCGCATGCCGGCGCGGAGGTCGCGCGGCAACTGAAGGCAGGCACGCTGAAGATGGCGAGCGAGGATCCCGATGCGCCGGAAAATTTCCCGCGCAACCTGTTCGTGTGGCGCTCGAACCTGCTCGGCTCGTCGGGCAAGGGGCACGAATATTTCCTGAAGCACCTGCTCGGCACCACCCACGGCGTGCAGGGCGAGGATCTCGGCGCGACGGGCGGTACGCGTCCCGAGGAAGTGACGTGGCGCGACGACGCGCCGCGCGGCAAGCTCGACCTGCTCGTGACGCTCGACTTCCGGATGTCGACGACCTGCATGTACTCGGACGTCGTGCTGCCCACCGCGACGTGGTACGAGAAGGACGACATGAACACGTCCGACATGCACCCGTTCATCCACCCGCTGTCTGCGGCCGTCGATCCCGCGTGGGAATCGAAGAGCGACTGGGAGATCTTCAAGGGGATCGCGAAGCGCTTCTCCGCGCTGTGCGGCGGGCATCTGGGCGTCGAGCGCGACGTCGTGCTCGCACCGATCGCGCACGACACGCCGGGCGAGCTCGCGCAGCCGTTCGACGTGCAGGACTGGAAGCGCGGCGAATGCGAGCCGGTGCCGGGCCGCACGATGCCGAACGTGACCGTCGTCGAGCGCGACTATCCGAACACCTACGCGCGCTTCACGTCGCTCGGGCCGTTGATGGACAAGCTCGGCAACGGCGGCAAGGGCATCGGCTGGGACACGAAGGACGAAGTGAAGCTGCTCGGCGAACTCAACTACAAGGTGGCCGACGGCGCGGCGCAAGGGCGCCCGCGCATCGACACGGCGCTCGACGCGGCCGAGGTGATCCTCGCACTCGCGCCCGAGACCAACGGCGAAGTGGCGGTGAAGGCGTGGCGCGCGCTGTCCGGCATCACGGGCATCGACCATACGCACCTGGCCGCCGCGCGCGCGGACGAGAAGATCCGCTTCCGCGACATCCAGGCGCAGCCGCGCAAGATCATCTCGTCGCCGACGTGGAGCGGGATCGAATCCGAGCATGTGTCGTACAACGCCGGCTACGTGAACGTGCACGAGCTGGTGCCGTGGCGCACGATGACCGGCCGCCAGCAGCTCTACCAGGATCATGCGTGGATGCGTGCGTTCGGCGAATCGCTGTGCGCGTACAAGCCGCCGGTCGATACGGGCAGTTACGCGCACATGGTCGGCACGCGTTCGAACGGCAACCCCGAACGGGTGCTGAACTTCCTGACGCCGCACCAGAAGTGGGGGATCCACAGCACCTACACGGACAACCTGCTGATGCTGACGCTGTCGCGCGGCGGCCCGATCGTGTGGATGTCGGAGGACGATGCGAAGGCGATCGGCGCGGTCGATAACGACTGGATCGAGTGCTACAACTCGAACGGCGCGCTGTGCGCGCGGGCCGTGGTCAGCCAGCGGATTCCGTCCGGGATGGTGATGATGTACCACGCGCAGGAGAAGATCGTGAACACGCCGGGCTCCGAGATCACCGGCACGCGCGGCGGCATCCACAACTCGGTCACGCGCATCGCGCTGAAGCCGACCCACATGATCGGCGGCTACGCGCAGCTCGCGTACGGCTTCAATTACTACGGCACGGTCGGCTCGAATCGCGACGAGTTCCTGATCGTGCGCAGGATGAACAGGATCGACTGGCTCGATGGTGAAGACGCCGCCACGGCGACACAGGGTGCCCGCGAAGGAGAAACGTCATGAAGGTACGCGCACAGATCGCGATGGTGCTGAACCTCGACAAGTGCATCGGCTGCCATACGTGCTCGGTGACCTGCAAGAACGTGTGGACGAGCCGCGAGGGGATGGAGTACGCGTGGTTCAACAACGTGGAGACGAAACCGGGCATCGGCTACCCGAAGGACTGGGAGAACCAGGACCGCTGGCGCGGCGGCTGGCAGCGGCGCGCGGACGGCAGGATCGAGCCTCGCCTCGGCAGCAAGTGGCGGCTGCTCGCGCAGATCTTTGCGAATCCGCACCTGCCCGAGATCGACGATTACTACGAGCCGTTCACGTTCGACTACGCGCATCTGCAGGAGGCCGGCAATACGCGCGCGATGCCGGTCGCGCGGCCGCGTTCGGTGATCAGCGGCCAGCGGCTCGAGAAGATCGAATGGGGGCCGAACTGGGAGGAAATCCTCGGCGGCGAGTTCGAGAAGCGCGCGAAGGATACCAACTTCGAAGGCGTGCAGAAGGACATCTACGGGCAGTTCGAGAACACCTTCATGATGTATCTGCCGCGCCTGTGCGAGCACTGCCTGAACCCGGCGTGCGTCGCGTCGTGCCCGTCGGGTTCGATCTACAAGCGCGAGGAAGACGGCATCGTGCTGATCGACCAGGACAAGTGCCGCGGCTGGCGCATGTGCGTGTCGGGCTGCCCGTACAAGAAGATCTACTACAACTGGCAGAGCGGCAAGGCCGAGAAGTGCATCTTCTGCTATCCGCGCATCGAGGCCGGCCAGCCGACCGTATGCTCGGAAACCTGCGTGGGCCGCATCCGCTATCTCGGCGTGCTGCTGTACGACGCCGACCGGATCGGCGAGGCGGCCAGCGCCGAGAACGAGAAGGACCTGTACGAAGCGCAGCTGTCGCTGTTCCTCGATCCGGACGACCCGGCCGTGATCGCGCAGGCCGAACGCGACGGCGTGCCGGCCGCGTGGATCGATGCCGCGCGGCGCTCGCCGACCTACAAGATGGCGATCGACTGGAAGATCGCGTTCCCGCTGCATCCGGAATACCGGACGTTGCCGATGGTGTGGTATGTGCCGCCGCTGTCGCCGATCAACGCGGCCGCGAACAGCGGCGTGCTCGGGATGAACGGCTACCTGCCGGACGTCGAGTCGCTGCGCATCCCGTTGCGCTATCTCGCGAACCTGCTGACGGCCGGCGACGAGGCGCCCGTGAAGCTCGCGCTCGAACGGCTGCTCGCGATGCGCGCGTTCATGCGCGCGCGCCACGTGGACGGCATCGATGCGCGCGGCGTGCTCGACCAGGTCGGGCTGTCGCTCGCGCAGGTCGAGGAGATGTACCGCTATCTCGCGATCGCGAACTACGAGGATCGTTTCGTGATCCCGACGACGCATCGCGAGTACGCGGAGAACGCGTACGACCTGCGCGCGTCGTGCGGCTTCTCGTTCGGCAACGGCTGCTCGGACGGCCGTTCCGGGGCGAGCCTGTTCAGCCCGAGGAAGGGCGGCAAGACGATTCCGATCCACGAGGCTTCCCGATGATGCGCACCGCACCCGATCCGACCTATGCGGCGCTTGCGGCGCTGCTTGACTATCCCGACGAGGCGCTCGTCGCCGCGCTCGACTCGATCGACGCTCACCTGCGCGAGCACGCGCGCCTACCGAAAACGGTGCGCGCGGGCCTCGACCGGTTCCTGGCGTACGTGCGCGAACGCGATCTGCTGACGCTGCAGGAAAACTACGTCGGGCTGTTCGACCGGGGCCGCGCGACGTCGCTGTACCTGTTCGAGCACGTGCACGGCGAATCGCGCGACCGCGGGCAGGCGATGGTCGACCTGCTGCAGATGTACGAGCGGCACGGGCTGTTCCTGAACCAGGGCGAACTGCCCGACTACCTGCCCGTGTTCCTCGAATACCTGTCGCGGCTGCCGGCGCTCGATGCACGCAAGCTGCTTGCCGAAACCGGCGAGATCCTGCGCGCGCTTGCCGGCCAGCTCGCGCAGCGCGGCAGCCATTACGGCTTCGTCGTCGGGGCGCTGCTGCCGATGGCCGGCCTGACGCCGCTCGACACGCAGGACACCGCCGCAGACGACGTGGCCGCCGAGCGGCCGAGCGCCGCCGACTACCGCGCGCTCGACGCGTCGTATGCGGACGAGGCCGTGCGCTTCGTCGGCGCGGCCACGCCGGTGGAGGAACCGGTGCGCTTCTACGATCAACGGCCTGCGCGGCGCGCATAGGCGCGCCGGTCCAACAGGGGAAAGCCATGAACGATTACCTGCATCAATTCCTGTTCGGGATCTATCCGTACATCTGTCTCGCCGTGCTGCTGCTGGGCAGCCTGATCCGCTTCGACCGCGAGCAGTACACGTGGAAAAGCGATTCGTCGCAGCTGTTGCGCCACGGCATGCTGCGGCTCGGCAGCAACCTGTTCCACTGGGGCGTGCTGGTCGTCGTGCTCGGGCACTTCGGCGGCTTTCTCGCGCCGCACTGGCTCGTGTCGCCGTTTCTGTCGGCGTCCGGGCACCAGCTCGTCGCGATGGTGGCGGGCGGGGCGGCCGGCGTCGCGGCGATCGTCGGGCTGACGATCCTGATCGGGCGGCGCCTGGGCGACCCGCGCATCCGCCGCAACAGCCGCCAGTCGGACATCCTGATCGTGCTGATGCTGTGGGTGCAGCTCGCGCTCGGGCTCGGCACCGTCGTGCTGTCGACGCGCCACATGGACGGCGCGATGTTCGAGCAGCTCACCGACTACGTGAAGGGCGTGGTCACGTTCCGGCCGGACATCGCGAGCCTGCTCGTCGGCGTGCCGCTGACGTACCGGCTGCATATCCTGCTCGGCTTCACGATCTTCCTCGTGTCGCCGTTCACGCGGATGGTGCACATCTGGAGCGGCATCGCGTCGGTCGCGTACCTGCTTCGCCCGTACCAGATTGTGCGCAAGCGCTGAGGAGGCCGCATGAACGACGTTCTCTCCGAAGTCACTGCCGGGCCGTTGACGATCAACGGTGTTGTGATCGACGATGTGGCAATTGCGGCCGAGGCCGCGCATCACGGCTACGCACCCGATCCGCTCGACGCGGCACGGCGCGCGCTCGCGGTGCGCGAACTGCTGCGGCAGCGCGCGGTGTCGCTCGCGCTGCTCGACGAAGGCGCGCCGCTCGACGACGCAGCCGTCGACGCGTTGCTCGAACGCGAACTCACGCACCTGCCCGAACCCGATCGCGCGGATTGCGAGCGCTACTACGCGCAGCATCCGGCGCGCTTTCGCCGCAACGACATCGTCTATGCGAGCCACGTGCTGTTCGCGATGACGGACCGTGTGCCGCTCGCACCGCTGCGGCAGCGCGCGGAAGCCGCGCTTGCCGATGTGGTGGCCGCACCCGATACGTTCGAAGCGGTCGCACGCGCATCGTCGAACTGCCCGTCGGCGGAAGTCGGCGGCAGCCTCGGGCAGTTGCTGCGCGGCGATACGGTGCCGGAATTCGAGGCCGCGCTGTTCGATACCGACGGGCTCGGCGTGGTGCCGAAACTCGTCAACACGCGCTTCGGCTTTCACATCGTGCGCATCGAACGCCGTGTGCCAGGCGACGCGGTGCCGTTCGACGAAGCCGCCGCGCAGATCGCCGCGTACCTGTCGGAGCGCGTGCGGGAGCGGGCGATGCGGCAGTACGTGGCGATTCTCGCGGGCGGCGCGCGCGTCGAGGGCGTGACCTTCGACGGCGCGAATGGGCCGCTGGTCCAATGAAACGAGGTTTGGAGCATGGCAACTCAACAACAAGGTAACGTGGTGCCGGCCGGCGGCGCGCCGGCGATTCCGCTGCGCGCGTGGTCGGTGCTGGCCGCGAGCACGCTCGCGTTCATGGTGTGTTTCGTCGTGTGGATGATGTTCGGCGTGCTCGGCGTGCAGTTGCGCACGGATCTCGGGCTGAACAGCACGGAATTCGGGCTGCTCACGTCGACGCCCGTGCTGACCGGCGCGCTGATGCGCTTGCCGCTCGGCACGTGGACCGACCGCTTCGGCGGCCGGATCGTGATGACGGTGCTGCTGGTCGGGTGTGCGGTGCCCGTCTATATCGTCAGCTACGCGACGCAGCTGTGGCAGTTCCTGCTGATCGGGCTGTTTCTCGGCTGCGTCGGTGCGTCGTTCGCGGTCGGCACACCCTATGTCGCGCGTTTCTTCCCGCCGCAGCGGCGCGGGCTCGCGATGGGCGTGTTCGGCGCAGGCACGTGTGGCGCAGCCGTCAACCTGTTCGTCACGCCGCTGCTGCTCAACGCGTACGGCTGGCGCGTCGTGCCGCGCGTCTACGCGGTCGCGCTGCTCGTCACGGCCGCGATCTTCTGGTTCGCGTCGGCGCCGGACCCGGGCGCGGGCAAGCGCGGCGGCTCGTGGCTCGATTCGTTCAAGGTGCTGCGCGACCCGCGCGTGTGGCGGCTCTGCCAGTACTATTCGATCACGTTCGGGGGCTTCACAGCGCTGTCACTGTGGATTCCGCAGTATCTGAAGAGCGAATACGGGATGTCGCTCGTGATGGCCTCCGCGTTCGCGGCCGGCTTCTCGTTGCCGGGCTCGGTGCTGCGCGCGCTCGGCGGCGCGCTGTCCGACCGCTTCGGCGCGCACGCGGTCACGTGGTGGGGGCTGTGGGTCGCGTGGATCGCGCTGTTCCTGCTGTCGTATCCAGCGACCGACTTCGTGATCCACACGATCGACGGTACCGCGACGTTGAACGTGGCGATGCCGGTGGCCGGCTTCGTCGCGCTGACCTTCGTGCTCGGCGCGGTATTCGCGCTCGGGATGGCGTCGACCTTCAAGTACGTCGCCGACGATTTTGCGGACAATCTGGGCGTCGTCACGGGCATCGTCGGGCTCGCGGGCGGGTTGGGCGGCTTCCTGCTGCCGATCCTGTTCGGCATGCTGCTCGACCTGCTGCGCGTGCGCACGACCTGCTTCATGTTCCTGTACGGGATCGTGTGGGTGTCGCTGATCCTGATCTACCTGTCGGAGGTGCGGCGCACGCCGGTCGTCACGGGATAGCGTGGGAGGGTCTTGCCGCCAGCGGGCAGCCAACCGGCACTCACGTGCCGGTTATTCACTGTAGTACAGCGTCGAGCGCGCGATGACACGATTTGTCCCGCGTGGGCAGGCACACAGAACAATATCGCCGTCCAGCACGCCGTGCGTATTGCCTATGCCCCACGTATGAGCGGTGCCGAGCACCGACCCGCCTTGGCCGCAATTCCCGCAGGAGGCCCGCGCCATGTGATAGGCGTACGGCACGCCGTCTTCCAGGTCGGAATCGTTTCCATCGAGCACGTAGCCGCCTGTCGTGGTCCTGTTGCCCTTGAGCGCCAGCATTTTCCTGGTCATCCGTTTTCCTCGGGAGGGTTCGAATGGATCAGTACCGGTTCAACGTTGCCGGCAATATCGTCAGTCGAGTCTTGCCGTCTGGCATGAAATTCGTGCCGAACCGCACGAGCCCTTCGCGACGCAAATGGCAGGCCATCGTGAAGCTGAGCAGCATCCCGGGTTCCGGCGAGTGAATGTCGACGTCCACCTTTTTCAGGCGCGGCTCGTATTTGAGCAGTGTTACCTCGATGGCCTGCCGCAACGTGTGCGCCGACGAGGGCAGATGCCGATAGATTTCCGACAGGTCGTCGAGGCCGTAATCCGGCAGGTGCGCGAGCGAGCCGCGCCGACTGTTCAGAATACGCTCGATGTTGTCGCGAACCGACAGGAATACCTGTGTCTCGGGAGAAAATTCGTCCACCGTCGCGCCGTCCGCGAAATGGCCGGTGACTCGCTCGAACAATCCGGGTCCCACCCACATCCCGATGCTCCTTTACTGCGCGAGTTGCGCAATCGCGGCGATCAACCATCGATCGACGACAAACCAGGCAAGTCCGGTCGCAATGCAAGCGACTGTCACCCAACTCAATATTGAAAGCCGAAACCGCGCCGCGCGGGTGCGGTCAATCACGATCGGAGCGAACGACGTTCGACCCGATTCCTCTGCCGTCGCGCGGCCCAGTCGTTGATTGATCGCATGCGTGAGCGCCACGCGCGCCGTGTCGCTGTCGCCGGCGAAACGGCCGACGAAACCGAGCTCGAACACGGCCGCAAAGATCGCCAGCAGTGGCCGAACCGGCTGCGGTTCGCGCAGTCGATGCTCGATACGCCGCACCAGCTCGGTGCCCGCATCGTTGCTCGCAAAGTGCATCACCTGCAGCGGTTCGTGCGCCCATGCGTCGCGCGCGTTTCCGGTCAGATATTTCAATGCCGCCTCGTCGATCAACGCGCAATGCGAATAGAGCGCGTCGTCGATCACATCGTCCGGCAGCTCGCGCCCGCTCAATTCCTCGCGCAGGTTGGCGAATTGCGCATTGCTCCGTTCACGCGCGGTTTCGAACGACAGCGAGCCCTTGCTCAATGCCGTCACGATGCGCGCCGTGTCGCGCAACGCGACCGGGAGCAGGGTGGAGCAGGGAATCGTCATCGTCATCATGATGGCAGCACCGCATACAGTTCGAGCGACGCATCGGGAATGGAGACCGGCACATAGATCTGGCAGGCCCGCGCATTGACCATTCGTTTGAATGCGGCATCCGTGATGTCCAGCGCGAAATACTGGTTTTCGATGCGGACCGGAATCGCGGCCGGCAGCCGCGCCATCGGAAGCAATGCGATGCCGGGCAGCGCTGAGTTGACGATTTGCTCGACCTCGTCCGGCGCGCCGACCTTGCACAGACGCGGTAGTTGTTCCAGGAGCGCATGGGCCGGCATCGCAGCCTGCACCGACAAGTAGTATTCGGCCCCATCGACAAGCCGTTCGTCGTTGATCCGGCCCGACCATGTCGTAGGGCGCATGCGTTCCAGCGCAATCGGTACGACCCGGGACGGAATGACCGTGTCGAGCAACGCGCGGATCAGCGATTCGAGTTCGGCAAACGTCGGTTCCGGCGCGTGGTGGTCGTAAAGCGGAATGGCTTGCAGGGTCTCGGTCGTGGAGAAGGTGAGCAACGATCCGGCCAGCCGGGCGAGCACCGCGTAAAGTCGCTCGGGATGCTGATCGGGCGCCTGTACGAGACGCGCGAGTTCAGGCCATGCGCTATGGATGCTGTGCAGAAGCCAGAACAGTGCCACGTCGGACACGGCAAAGTCGGCAATCTGATCCGAACGCTCCTTGCGACGCACTGCGAGACTCGCGCTCTTGGCCGACAGAATCTCAGAAAGGCGCTGTGCGCGCTGTACCAGCGTATCGTTCGCGGAGAGGGCCAGGCATGGCGGCACGAATGCGGTGTCGGCCTCGAAACGTCCCTGCGGGCCGCGCACGAGTCGCGCGATCGGGCACGTCACGTAGTCGCCGGTCTGCTCGAAATCGAACAGCAGGGACACGATCTGTCGTTCGACACTGATTTCTTCATGACCTTCGCCGTTCAGGTCGGCAACTTGCCTGTATTCGCGAGTGAAGCGGCGGGGGCGGGCCGGTTTTTCGCCGGCTTCGACGCAGTTGCCGCCCTGCGCGTCCATCAACGCCACGCCGGCCAACACGGTCACGGCGTCCAGCGATGCCGGGACGTCGTCCAGGCTGCGCGGGGCGGGGAGCCAGTCGGCGGTTTCGCTGTCGATCAGCGTGCCGTCCGGCAGGCGCAGCGCGAGCGCCGTGCATTGCAGGCGGCTTGCGGCCAGGGCCCGGCTGTCGAGTGCCACCTGCAGCGTACCCCAGGCGTCGGGGCTGGCAATACGCGCGACGCGGTCGTGAGCGTACTGTTCCCACATCGCCTGCTGCTGGAAGTGCTGCGGCGTCATGAAAATCCCCTTGGCCCACAGTGGTCTGGTTATCTTCATCGTGTTTATTGGTCTCGTTTGAAAGTCGCGGCGGGAATTCGTGCATTCGTTCTCATGTCACTGCTTCGCTCTCGGCATTTGAGAAATCAGCGAGAGGCCGATGTCGATGCCCTCGATCTGAAAATGCGGGACGATGAAAAGCTTGATGCGAAAGAGGCCCGGGTTATCCTCGATGTCCTCGACGGCGACCCGGGCCTCGCGCAGCGGGTGCGCGGCTTGCAGGTCGTCGTCCGGCGCCGTCATTTCGGTGACAAGCGATTTGATCCAGGTATTCAGTTCGATCTCGAGTAGTCGCCTGTCCCGCGTCGTGCCGATGTTTTCCCGCTGAATCAGCTTCAGATAATGAGCGATACGCGACAGCAGGAAGATGTAGGGCAGCCGCGCATTGATTCGGCTGTTGGCCGACGCATCCCGCGCGTCATAAGCGCGGGGTCGCTGGGTGGAATGGGCCGAGAAGAAACACGCGTAGTCGTGATTGCTCGTATAAGAGAGCGGGATCAGGCCAATGTCCGCAAAGTCGGGTTCGCGCGTTTCGGAAATCAGCGTTTCGGTCGAAACCTTTCCTAACCGACCCGTGCCAAGGTCGTATTCGTGGGCGGGTAAATCGTCGAGCCGGCCGCCTGCCCGCGGGCCGCGGATCTGCAGACACCAGCCGTTGCGAACGAAGCTTCGCACCAGGTTTGCCGCGAACGCAAATGCCGCACTCGTCCACAGATAAGCGGCGTGGCCCGGCTCCCGAACGTTCTCGATGTAATTGAATGCCCGCACGGGAAGCGTATCGCGGCCATACGGCAGACGAGCGAGAAACCGCGGCAGCGTGAGCCCCACGTAGCGCGCATCCTCGGTCTGCCGGAAGCTGTTCCACTTCAGGTATTCAGCCCGTTCGAACCACGCCCCCGGATCGCGAATGCCTGCGACCGCTTCCATCGACGGTTTGTCGAAGAACGCCGGCGACACAGCGCCGATGAAGGGCATGTGCGCGGCGGCCGCGACTTTCGAGATATTCCGCAGCAGTGCGATGTCCTGCGCGCGATGGTCGAATTCGAATGCCGAAATGATGGCGGCGATCGGCTCACCGCCCGGCATGTCGTACTCGCCGACGTAGGTCAGCCGGAACAGGCCGCTTTGGACAATCTCGGGTGTGTCTTCGAAATCGCGATGCAGTGCATCTTTCGACACGTCCAGCACCTCGATCCTGACGTTGCGGCGAAAATCCGTGCGATCGACGAGAAACTGGAGCCCGCGCCAGAGCGATTCGATCGCCTGAAACGCGGGATGGTGCAGGATCGCGTCGAGTTGCCGCCCGATTTTATCGTCCAGATCGGACAAGTACCAATCGATTCGATAGCGATCGATAAAATCCGATTGATTGGCATTCTTTTTCGAATCATTCTCGAATGAAAATGACATCGATATAGGACGGTTGCGTTGAAAACCTGCACTCATCGTAGGTGTATCGGATCGAATCTGGAATGAGAGGATTGCAACGTATAGCATGCAAATCGTCTCGAAAAAAGGTGATGTGTGAACAACCGTCACGATTCGACCATAAACAACGATTCGGATGAATTTCAATGGTTTGCACTTCTCGGATTCGCGATCGAGCGGTTATTGTTCGACGCTTAATTCGTGTGTCGTGCCGGGGCAAAGGCCATGCCCGTGAGAATGGCGCGACGCTGCTGATCGAAAGCCGAGGTGAATGAAAACATGGCGAGCCTGTTTGATGACGCGGGGAAATTCGCATCGAGCTTGACGACGATATCGGGGCATCAGGCGTACTTTCTCGACGTGCCCGGCACCGACAGCGCGGTTGCGCTGTCGGTCGTGTCGTTCGAGGCGGTGGAAAGGATGGGGGCACCCAGCGAGGTGCGCGCGATGCTGACGCATCCGTTTCAACTGGCGCGTGCCGACTATCTGAACCGCGACGCCGCGTTTGTCGTCGTGGCGGACGATGGAACGAGGCGGCGCTTCTCGGGATTCGTCGCGCGCTTCTCGACGCTGCAGACCACTCGCGATTTCACGAAATACGAAGTCGTCCTGAAGTCGCATTTCGCGCGGCTCGAGGCGGTCACCACGAGCCGCATCTACCAGCACCAGACAACCCCGCAGATCATCGAGGCGGTGCTGCGCAGCCACGGCCTGGAGGGGCACCGGTTCGCGTTTCGCTTGCGCCGCGAGTATCCGAAGCACCTGTTCCGCTTCCAATACAAACTCGACGACCTGTCCTACGTGCGGATGCTGATGCAGAAGGCCGGCATCTACAGCACGATCGTCGAGACCGAGCACGGCGACCAGATCGTGTTCGCGGACGATATCGATCACTACCATTGGGATCCGCATCTCGTCGTGCCGTATCGCGAGGTGGCGGGGCTCGAGGCGTCGGGGGCCGAGGCGGTGACGGCGCTTCGAACGCATGCGACGACGGTGCCCCAGTCGTTCCTGGTGGCCGACTACAACCCGGAACAGGCGTGGGAGCGCTTCAAGGACGAGGCGAACGTCGCGCCGCAGGATTCGACCACTTACGGGCAGCCGTACGTTTACGGTACGCACCATCTCGATCAGGCCGGGGCGAAATGGGAGGCGCAGTTGCGACACGAGGCGGCGATCGCGTGGCAGGTCGTCTACGAAGGCGAGAGCAACGTGATGGCGCTGCAGGCCGGGCGCGTCCTGAGCCTGGATGCCGCGTTGCCCGATGCGCCGGATGGGCAGGTGGTGATCGAGGTCATGCACAGCGCCGCGCGCGATCGGGCCTATACGAACCGTTACACGGCGATTCCGGCGAATCGGCGCTTCCGGTTGAAACTCGAAAACGCGACTTGGCCCAAGATTGCCGGCACGCTGAGTGCGCGGGTCACGTCGCCGGACAAGTACAAGTATTCGTACTTGTCCGCTGCTGGTTACTACACGGTGCGGTTCGACATCGACTTCACCGCGTGGCCTTCGGGCGGCGAGAGCGTACCGCTTCGGCTCGCGAAGCCGTTCGCGGGTGCATTGCAGACGGGGTTTCACTTTCCGGCGCTGGACAACACCGAGGCGGTGATTGCGTTCCGGGATGCGGACCCGGACAAGCCGGAGATCATCGCGTTCCATCACCACAGCCAGGCGCGGGATCTGGTGACGAACGATCGGCGCTGGCTGTCGCGCAACATGATCCGCACGCAGAGCAACAACAAGCTGCGGATGGAGGACTGGGCCGGGCAGGAAGGGATCAAGCTCAGCACCGAGCATTCGGGCAAGTCGCAGTTGAATCTCGGTTATCTGGTGGACCGGAAGCTCGACTATCGAGGCGAAGGGTTCGAACTGCGGACCTCGGGTTATGGAGCGATTCGCGGCGGCAAGGGGCTGTATCTGTCGGCAGACGATCAGCCCGGCGCCGATGGCAAGCAGCTCCACATGCAGGCTGCAAACGCGCAGCTCAAGGAGGCGTTGCAACTGATGCAGGGCCTTGAAAAAGCCGCGCGGGCCGCTCAGGCGCAGGTGAACGCGGTCGAGCAACAGCGTCGGTTGCTGGCGCAAAGGCTGGATCGCCTTCAGCAGGCCGTCCTGCTGGCCACGGCGCCGGCGGGCGTGGCGGTGACCAGTGGCGACCATCTTCAGCTATCCGCAAAGACGAACCTGACGGTAACGGCGCTCGAAAGCGCCGATATCGGCGCAGGTAAAAACCTGTCGTTGGCTGCCGCGAACGCGGTGTCGGTTTTTGCGGGGAACGAAGGCATCAAGGTTGCCGCGGCGAAAGGCGATATCCAGGCCATCGCGCATTCGGGGCAGGTGCTGGTGACTTCCGCGAAGGACATGAAGCTGGTCAGCGTGGACGGTGAGTTCCATGCGTTCTCGGGCAACGCGGTCGTTCTCTCGTCGGGCGGCGCGTATATCAGGCTTGCCGGCGGCAACATCGAACTGGGGTGCCCGGGATCGATCATTTTCAAGCGTGCCAGCTCGTTGGCGCAGGGGCCGGCGACGCTGCAGGAATCGTATCCGCCATTGGCGAACGCGGGTCCCAATACGCGGAAATTCAGGCTCCATTACGACGGCTATCCCGACGATGTGATCAAGGGGCGGCGTTATCGGATCCACAAGGAAAACGGCGCCGTGATTGAAGGCGTGAGCAACGATCGGGGCGAAACGAGTCTTGCGCAAAGCGAAATTGCGGAGGTCGTTCGGATCGAGTTTCCTGGCGACGGGGAGGCGTGAATGTCTATTTTTAACGCACGCGCTTAGCGAGGTGAGGACAATGTGGCAAAGACGGATTCGGTGGGTCGTTGCGGTCGTTGCGGTTTTTCTGGTCGCTTGCGTTCATGCCGATCGACCGGTAAGGAAAACGTTGCCCGAGGAGGATTGGCACGAGTATGTGGTTTACCGAATCGACGATCATCGTTACATCAGCATTCGTAGCCCACAAATATGTAATGGTCATCTGGATGGAAATATTTACTACAACGACACGCAATCCGGAGTTCGCAAGTTTGTTTCGTTTACTGGGCCAATGAGAAATGGTCTCTATCAGGGCTACTACGCTGTTCGTACCGATCCGATGCATATCGCTATTCCTGCTATTTCATTTTCTCAGATAAGAGGGATGATGCTAAGGATCTACTATTCTCACGACGGCGGGCGCTCGTTTCAAGGATTTTCGGTTGGTCCATATAGCGGGGAGGATAACGTTGTTTTATTAAATGGAAATGATTTATATATTGCAAGAAGAAATCCTATGAGGCCCGAGGATTATTCTCGTTCGCCGGGGGTTGTTTACGATATCGATAAAGATATGGATAGGCGTGTGGCGTTCTCGGCTGCGCCGCCGACCGCATTTGACAAATATGGAAAGGGGGTTTATCGATATCAAGTCCCTTTTGATTTGAAATCCCCTTCTGGTGAGACTCGCTGGACATGTCCGATCGCGATCGATAAGTAGGAGAATTTATTATTGGAGGAATTATGAGTAAAGTAACGCCGAGATTTTGGGCGGAATCTTTGTGTGTTCCTGGAGATCGTAATGTGACGCTTGTTTCGATTCCTCGACCTATGCCTTGTATTGTCGTTTTTGTTCATGGCGTTAATTCGGAGGGTGAGTGGTATGGCCCTGCGGAGAAGGGGTTGATGAAAGGCCTTGATGAGCGCCTGGGAAGGAAGGATTTTATTTCAAACATATATCGTTATGAGGAAAAGAATGATGCGCGGCCGCTCGAATTTGTGGATTTGCAGAGTAGTCCTGTCATACGCTTTTACTGGGGTTATCGTGCCTCTAAGGATGAGACCAAAGATGTCAAATTCCCTTGGCGAATTCCTCTGAAAACACGCGTCTATCACTATGGGACGGAGCGAGACGATCCCTCCTATACGCCTTATACGTATCCCAGCTACTCTTGCAAAAATCCTGAGAAGAACATCAAAGGCAACACGTACTACTGGGGCGGCGGCCCGTTCCAGAACGGCACCACAGCGCTGAGCATGTCATGGTATGACGGCTTCAATCCGGTTGTATGGGGCATCAACGTTGGTAGCCCGACGATCAACCCCGAGCGCGACCGTCCGCTCAACGCGTGCCCGAAGCGAACCTACTACGTGAACGCATCGAAGCGGCTCGCGAAGCTCATCGATACGATCTACGAGGAATACCCGAACGATACGATTGCGGTGGTCAGTCACAGCCAGGGGACGATGATTGCATCGCTCGCGATGTTCTACGTCAAGAAGGTTCCCGATACGCTGTTCCTGTGCAATTCCCCGTATCGGTTGAGCGAAACCGCGCTGGACGATTTCCAGATGGGTTCGCAAGCGCCGACCACCAAGGCGCGTGTGAACACGTTTTTCAACATGCTCGAGCGTTTCAAGGCGGCTCAGGCGGATACGCCATCCAAGGTATCGGCCGAGCAACTTGAAGGCGTGGGCGGGTGGTTCGATGCAGCAGTGCTGGCCGCGCACGAGAATTCGACCGCGCTTGCCGCCGGCGACGAACAGGAAATCACCGCGGACGACGATATCCTTGTGCTGGACGACCCGGCCGATGCACAGGTTCGATGGAGCCCGTCCATTCCGATGGAGGATCCGGTTCCCGGCAATGAGGAACTGAGTCACCACAACCACGGCAGGGTGTTCGTTTATTTTTCGCCGCACGACCGGGTGATGGGGGCGTCCCCGCTGCAAACCATAGGCTGGAAGGGCGTCGACGACAAGCTTCCCGATCCCGCGAAACCGAAATCGTTCGCGAAGGTCGATCCGTTCGAGAAATATCGTGGCGTGCTTTTTCAGCGTCAATTCATGCGTTCGCATGAAGCCGGCGGCACACCGAATCCCAAAACACCGCGATGCCCGAGTGATGGTGCGCCATGGAATCCACCATCCCCCGCGATCTTGGGTCCCGTCAAGGAGCACGCGTCGATTTCCCGGGATGCGACAGTCAACGTCAATGGCCCGGGCGTGCCTCGACCGGTCTCTGCTGAAGAAATGAAGAACTTCGATGAAGATACCGCGAAGAAAAACAACGAAATGCTCGCGGACGACCAGGATTACCAGTACTACGATGAACTGCACATGGACAAGCCGAAGTGGGCGCGAGAAGAAGCCCAGCCCTACGACGGTTCGAATCAGGTGCGCTATCGCCGCCAGATACCGGAAGAGATTGCCGACGAATTCAAATCGACGATCGCCACGCCGACCAATCACAGCACGATCTTGATGTACGAAGGCGGGATGCTGGTCGAACGCGTTCTCGCCTACGACCTCCCCATTGGCCGAGCCGACAGTTTTTCCGATCGCCCGTTCTGGAAAAAGCTGCTGAAGATGGCCGACTGGCTCGAGGAAGATCCCGAATACGAACAGGGCGGCGATTATCAATTTGCCGGAGAGCCGCCACCGGGAGTCGACTGCGAGACCAACGGGATGGCCAACGAACGTTCGATCTACAAGGGCTCCTGAGCCGACTTAACCGTACATGTATGGCTATTGACGTCGATTCCCTCCCGCCGCGTCTTGACGATGCGCCGCGAAGCCCGTCCACAAGGAAAACGGCGTCGTGATTGAAGGGGCGAGCAACGATTGCACAAAGCGAAATTGTGGAGGTCGTTAGGATCGAGTTTCCTGGCGGGGGAGAGGCATGAATGTTTATTTCGGAATCACGCGCTTAGCGAGGTAAAGACCATGTGGCAGAGACGGATTCGTTCGGTTGTTGCGGTCGTTGCGATTTTTCTGGGTGCTTGTGTTCATGCCGATCGGCCGGTAAGGAAAACGGTGCCCGAGGAGGATTGGCACGAGTATGTGGTCTATCGTATCGACGATCATCGTTACATCAGCATTCGTAGTCCGCAAACGTGCGATGGACACATCGATGGGAATATTTACTACAACGATACGCGTTCGGGGGTTCGTACGTTTGTTTCCTTTACGGGCTCCGCGGCAAATGGTCTCTATCGGGGTTACTATGCTGTTCGTGCTAATCCTACTTATATTGCTATCCCTGCACTCGCTTTTTCTCAAACGAGTGGAATGCTGCTGCGCATCTATTACTCTTACGACGGCGGAAAAAATTTCCAATGGTTTTTGGTGGGAGATGAGAGTGCGAATGTGGCAATTATAGTTGATGAGGAAAAGTTGTACTTAACTGCCGCAAATTTTCGTGGCGGGATGGATTACTCTGGTAAGTCCGGTGTCGCCTTTGATATTTCAAGGGATATGAACTGGCGAATCGCTCATTACAGAGCCGAAAGTTCGGCTTTTGATGCGTACGCGAAAACTGTTTATGGAATTCCCCGAAATATAAGGTCTCCGTCGGGCCAGACTCATTGGCGCTGCCCTTCAATGTCGGCGGATAAATAAAATCTAATGAAGAAATTCGATAATTCAAGCCCTATATTTATCGCTGAGTCACTCTGCGTTCCCGGTGATGCAAACGTGACACTCGTGTCGGTTCCTCGGCCAATGCCATGTATCGTCGTCTTCGTACATGGAGTTAATTCGGAGGGGGAGTGGTATGGCAGCGCAGAAAGCGCCCTCATAAAGGGGCTAAATGAGCGTCTTGGGAGAGCGGATCTTGTATCGAATGCTTGTAAATATGGCGACGATGTTCGTGTGGATAGGCGGCCATTCAAGAGTTTGGATCTGAAAAATAGCCCAATCTACGAGGAACTGCATCAGGACAAGCCGAAGTGGGTGCGGGAAGACGCCCAACTCTACGACGGCTCGAATCAGGTGCGCTATCGCCGCCAGATACCGGAAGAGATTACCGAAGAATTCAAATCGACAATCGCCACGCCGACCAATCACAGCACGATCTTGAGGTATGGCGACGGCATGCTGGTCGAACGCGTTCTCGCCTACGACCTCCCCATTGGCCGAGCCGACAGTTTTTCCGATCGCCCGTTCTGGAAAAAGCTGCTGAAGATGGCCGACTGGCTCGAGGAAGATCCCGAATACGAACAGGGCGGCGATTATCAATTTGCCGGAGAGCCGCCACCGGGAGTCGACTGCGAGACCAACGGGATGGCCAACGAACGTTCGATCTACCAAGGCTCCTGAGCCGACTTAACCGTACATGTATGGCTATTGACGTCGATTCCCTCCCGCCGCGTCTTGACGATGCGCCGCGAAGCCCGTCCCCGCTGATCGGGGCCGCGGTGTTCATGATCTGCTTCGTTGTGGGCAGTACCACCGCGCTCCTGTTGTGGCCGAAGCGATACCCTACGGCAACGCCTGTCTTCTGGGTTGCCGTGGCGATCGTTCCTCTACTGTTGTCCGCGTTGTCCGCCTTGGTTCCTTGGCTCTTTTACGCTGGAACAAAGCGATCTATCCAGGCGTGGAACGACCGGCGCGATCAATTTGTCTCGGGCGTGTTCGAGCGGGAAAGTCGACCGATTGCGCTGCTCGGCTGCGTCTGTCGCATGCCTTTGGACGACGACAACGCGCTTGCAAAGCTGGCCGAGGGAGAACATCCGCTTGCGCCGCAGCAAACGCCCGACAAGCGGACTGCCGTCGCTGCTCGATGGTTTACCGCGCCAGCGTTTTCCGTCGGAACGGATCCCCGCGAATATGATGCGGAACGGCAACGTTCGCTGCTTCCCAGTCTGCTGAGAAGCATGCTCGATGCGCTCAAGCACCGGATCAATGCATTGCCGCCGGATCTGCCGTTGAACATTGCGCTTTTCGTCGATGCGCCGTCGTTCGAGGAAGAGGTCCGACCTCGAATGCAATCGATCTGGGACGGCCTCAAATTACGGGCGTACTCCTTCGGCACCGAGCCGACCGTCCCGAACTCGATGGCGCTCGACGCGTGGCTGGATAGTCAGGACGACCGTAGCGGCGAGCATGCCACGTTACTGTTAATCGTCCAGTTGCACGCGCTTGTGAGCAAGCCGCCGCCCGCCGGCAGTACCGAGGTTGCGATCGCGTTGTTGATGACCCCGCAAGAGGTCGCGCAGCGTCACCGGCTCAATGAACTCGCGCACATCCATCGACCGCGGCAGGGCGCCATCGCATCGCTTCAGCAGGCGCTCTCGCTGGCATTGAAGTGGGGCGGGGCACAACCCGCGGACATTCATCATCTCTGGCATGCAGGTTTCGACAAGATCGGGCAACAGGCGCTGTTGTCTGCAGTCCGTATGGAAAATATCCCGTTGTCCGATGGGCGGCCGGTGTCCGGCGAGCACGATATCGATCGTCTTGTCGGCGACGCCGGCATCGCTGCCGACTGGTTTGTGCTCGCCTGCGCGAGCGAATTTGCGCAATCGTATGGCGGCCCGCAACTCGTGGCCCGACATGACGGAATTCACAGCATGCTGACGGTCGTTCGGCCGGTCTTGCGCTCACCTGCTCAGGGCCGCCTCTAATGGACCGAAAATTCTGGCTTGATCTTCTGTTCGCGACGCTGCTGGCCGTGCTAGCGGCCTTGCTGCTGTGGGTATTCGGCGAGTTGGGAATGAGCCGGGCCGCCGACGTCAAACAGATCGCGTCTCCGGCGCTGCTGGTTTGCGGGCTGCTCGCGTTGCTTGTCGCGTTCGCGACGTGGCGTACGCGCCATCGCGCGATGGACCGTCGCCTCGCTGCATGGGCGGCAACCACGCAAGGTGGAGCGGCCGGCAAATGCGGGAAGCCGCATGCCGGCCTGTCGAATGCACTATCCGAAGCGCTGCGCTCGCGCTACGGCTGGCGTTGGCGCTATCGCCTGCCCTGGCTGCTGCTGACCGGCGACGCCGCCACGATTAGCGGTCTCTCGCCCGAACTCGCCGAGCGAGGCTGGCTACTGACGGACGATGCCCTGTTGCTGTGGGGCAAGACCGACCCAGACGGCGTTCCCGATAAAACCTGGCTGTATCAAATCCGACGGTTGCGCCGCGCCCGGCCGCTCGATGCGATCGTGCTCGCGCTCGATGACGCCAATTTGCCGGCCGACTCGGTGCGTGGTAGGCACCCCTCGGGTGTTCATCTCGCGTCGATCAAGAATACCCTGCGCTGGTCCGCACCGATCTACGTCCTCGATCTCGCCGGCACGGATCCGGTTCAGCGGGCCGACACCGTTGTGATCGGTTGCGAATTCTCCGCGCCGACCGATGCGCCGGCCATCGAAGCCGTGCTGCTCGACCTGCGCGATCGTCTGGCGAATGTCGGCGTCGAACAACTCGCGCGCAATCGCGACGACGGCTACGCGGCGGATCTATCGGCGCGACTCGACACGCGAAGCGCGCCGCTGGCGCGCTGGATGGCGGGCCTGTCCGACTGGCGTCGTCGTCCGTTGCCGGTTGCCGGCGTGTTTTTTGCACCGCGGCTTGCGGCCGGCACGTCCGCATCGGGCACGAATGGCGCTCAGCCGTCGCCGCTGTGGCGCTATCTGGCCGATGCCGTGCAGCGCACGCCGGGGCGGCGCAAGGCGACGCATCCGGTCACGGTGCTGTCGGCGGTTCTGCTGGCGGCCGTGAGCATGTGGGGCGTCGGCATCCTGATTTCGGGCCTGACGAATGCACGCGAGCTTGCGCTCGCCAATGACGCTATTCGCGCGTCGAGTCACCCCGGCGACGCGTCGACTCGCCTGCGGGCGCTGCTCGCGCTCCAGCAGCGCATCGAATTCTACGAAGCGCGCGTGCAGCGCCCTGCGCTTTTGTCACGTTTCGGCCTGAACCATGACCGTGACGTGCTTGCCGCATTGTGGAAACCGTACGCGCGCGAAGCCCGTTCGCAGTTGGTCGTGCCCGTGCAGCAGGACATCGAAGCGCAACTGGTCGACCTCGTCCAGATACCCGCCGCCCAGCTCGATGACCCGGCCAGCCGCCTCGCGCGCGACGGTCATGCTGCGCTCAAGACGTACCTCATGATGGCCGAACCGACGCGCGCCGATCCGGCGTTCATGACGCCGCAACTGGTTCGTCACTGGCACGGTGGAGCAGGGCTGTCACCCGGCGAAAAACGCGACCTGTCCCAACGGTTGCTGACTTTTTACGCACGGCATCTGGACGCCCACCCCGACTGGCGCATCGCGCCGCGTGACGAACTGGTCGGCGGTGCACGCCAGACGCTGCTTGCCGCGATCGGCGTGAAGCACTCGGAAGACACGATTTACCAGGCGCTCGTGGATTCCGTCGGACATAAATATCCCAACCAGACGCTCGCTTCGTTGACGGCCGGCACCGATACCCGCGGGCTGCTGCGAAGCGCGGCGAGCGTGCCGGGCGCATTTACGCGCCAGGCGTGGGAGGGCACCATCGAATCCGCGATCGATCACGCGGCCAAGCGCAATGGTGTGAGCGCCGACTGGGTGCTCGGGATGGCAGCCGCCGGCGCAGGTCCGTCGAGCACGACGCCCGACGCGTTGCGCGCGGCGCTGCGTGCGCGCTACTTCGCCGACTATGCGGAGCATTGGCAAACCTTCATGAACGGCATCGCGTGCGACCCGGCACGGACACTGCCCGCGGCCGTCGCGCAATTGAAGCTGATCGCCGATGCCCGCCAGTCGCCGGTGATCGCGCTGATGAAGTCGCTCGACTATCAGGGCGCCGCCGGCGCGGAGCGGGCTTCGCTCTCCGATACGCTGGTCAGCAAGGCGCAGAACCTGTTTGCCGACAAGAACGGCGTGCCGCAAGCGCCGAGCGCGGATCCGGCCGGCCCGCTGGGCGCATCGTTCGGACCGCTGCTGCGCTTGGTCGCGCCGGCCAACGCCGCCGCATCCGGCGCCGCGAGCGATCTGAGCCTGCAGCGCTACACCGAGCGCATCAGCATGCTGCGTCTGAAACTGCAGCAGATCGCGGACAGCCCGGATGCCGACAGCGACGCACGGCAGGTCGCCCAGTCGCTGTTCCAGGGCAGGAGTTCAGAGCTTGCCGACACGCTCGCCTATGCCCGGCTTGTTGCGGCGAGTCTCGGCGAGCAATGGGCCGGCATGGGGCAGGCGCTGTTCGTGCAGCCCGTCGCGCAGGCGACCCAGGCCGTGCTCGAACCCGCTCAAGCCAGCCTGAACGATGCGTGGCGGCGAACCGTCGTCGCAACCTGGAACCGTTCGTTCGCCGGACGCTATCCGTTTGCGAATACCGCCAACGACGCGTCGCTGCCGGAGCTGGCGCGCTTCCTGCGCCCGCAGGGCGGGCTGGTCGGCACGTTTCTGTCCACGCAATTGGCAGGCGTGCTGACGCTGCAAGGCGATCAGTGGGTGCCCGCGTCGAGCGGGTCCGGCGCAGGCAGGTCGGCAGGAACGATCGATCCGGCGTTTCTCGACGCCATCAATCTGCTGCAACGGATGGCCGGCCACCTGTTCGCACAGGGCGAGCCGCGCTACGCGTTCGAACTCAAGCCGGTGCCTGTTTCGGGCATCACCGATACGCGCCTGAACATCGACGGGCAGACGCTGCATTACTACAACCAGCAGGAAGTGTGGCAAACGCTGACCTGGCCGTCGAGCGAGCCGCAGCAGGCCGGTACCCGGCTCGAATGGCAAACCGAGCGGGCCGGCACGAATCTGAATCTCGAGTTCGGCGGGCGCTGGGCGCTGGTCCGGATGCTGGAGCGCGCGCGCGTGACGCCGGTCGACGGCGCCACGTTCCAGCTCACCTGGCAGGCGCCGCCGGCCGCGGATGCGAAGCAACGCGCGGCCAATGCAGCCATTGCGGACGATCACGATGCGCTGAATCCGCAAGGGCCGTTGACGCCTGCGCCGTCGTCGCTGACCTATCCGCTCGCCTACCTGATGCGCACCGAGGTCGGCAAGGGGCCGCTCGACTTGCTGGCGCTGCGCGGTTTCGTGCTGCCGTCACGCATCTTCATGCCTCATGCCGGCGCGCCTCGCGCGGGCGGGCGCGCCGTTGCCGTGCCTCCGCCGCTGCCGCCCGGCGCGCGCGCCGCCGCACGCCACGCCGTCGCGTCCATGCCGGGTGGACCCTTGCCGCAATGAAACTTCAGGAGACGGAATGACGAATACCATCAAGGACAACGAAGTCCTGCGCTACTACGAAGCGGAGATGCGCTACCTGCGTGAGGCCGGCCGGGAATTCGCCCGCGCCTTCCCCGACCGGGCGCGTGAACTGGGTCTGGATCGTGGCGGCGAACGCGATCCGCATGTCGAGCGCTTGCTCGAGGGCTTCGCGTTCCTGATGGGGCGGCTGCGCCACAAGCTCGATGACGAATTGCCGGAGCTGACCGAGGGGCTCGTCAGCATGCTCTGGCCGCACTATTTGCGCATGATTCCGTCGCTATCGATCCTCGAACTGACGCCCGACTTGGGGGCGCTGCAAAAGCACGAAGTGCTCGACGCCGGCCTCGAGGTCTCGTCCGGGCCGATCGCCACGGGCACCGGCGACGCGGCGGACGCGCACGTCGAGTGCGTGTACCGGACCACGCAACCCGTCGACCTGTACCCGCTGTCGCTCACCGAAGCGGGCGCCTGGGCGCGCGAGGACGGCCGTTCGGTCATCCGGTTCCGGCTCGCCATCCAGCCTCAGGCGCAGCGCGAACAATTGCAGGTGCCGCGCCTGCGCCTGTACCTCGACGCAGATCGCCCGGTTGCGCTCGCGCTGTACGCGGCACTCACCGCGAAACCGCTCGCGATTCACGTGCGCATACCGGGCTTCCCGGCAGAGCGGCCGGGCACCCCCCAGGTATTGCCTGGCTTGCGACTGCAAGCGGCAGGGTTTGCCGACAATGAGCGTTTATGGCCCAAGGCAGACAACGCCTTCGGCGGGTATCAGTTGTTGCTGGAATATTTCACGTTCCCCGAGAAATTCATGTTCGTCGATCTGCTCGGGCTCGACATGCAGGCGATTCCTGCATCGGCCGCCTGCGTCGATGTCGAGATCGTCCTGGCGAAGTCCTGGAGGGACGACATGCGTTTCGACGCGAACAACGTACGGCTTTATTGCACGCCGATCGTCAACCTGTTTCCGGTCGAAGCCGATCCCGTCAAGGTCACGCAATTCGAAACCGAATACCGGGTGCACGCTCGCGAACAGCATGGCCCGCTGGTCGACATCCATTCGGTCGATGCCGTGCATGGCGTCGAGCGTGGACGTCGCTTCGAATATGTGCCGTTCGCCGCGTTTCGCCACCGCGGCGGCATGCTTCGCCATGAAATGCCCGAACGGTATTTCCATGCGCAGGTACGGCGTTCGCCGTCCGGGCGTTTCGATACCTGGGTGGTGCTCGGCGGCCATGCGTGGGAAAACGAAGCCGCGTTGCCGCGGGAGACGCTGTCGTTGTCGGTGACGGGCACGAACGGCATGCTGCCGCGTAAGGCGCTGCGCGATGCGAGCGTGACGCGCATGCGCGCGGGGTTCACCAATATCGCGGCGGCGCGAAATTTGACCGCGCCCACTTCCGCGGTGTACCCGCCGACCGGCGATCGCTTCCAGTGGCGCGTGCTGTCGCATCTGGCGCCCAACTACCTGTCGTTGCTCGACGCGGAAATCCTGCGCGGTTCGCTCGCCCTGTACGACTGGACCGATGGCGAGCTGAACCGACGGCGCATCGACGCGATTACCGACGTACGGCACCGCCCGTTGCAGAAGCTCGTGAAGGGTGGGCTCATGCGCGGTGTCGAAATCGTCGTGGCGATGGACAGCACACGGTTTGCCGGCGACGGCGATCTCGCGCTTTTCGGCACGATGCTCAACCGGTTTCTGGGTCTCTACGCGACGGTCAATCTCTACACGAAGCTCGTGATCGTGTCGCAGCCGACCGGCCAGCGCGTCGAATGGGCGGACACCAAAGGCGACGGAGCGCCGTTTTGACCACGCCGGCAAACGCACCCGAACGCAGCCTGACGGCACTGCCGCCAACCCGGGCGGACCGGCCGCTTTTGCCGGTGCTGCTGGACCACGCACCGAGGATGAATTTCTACCGCTTCTGCATGCTGGTCGAACTGGCCGCACCGGACGCCGCTTCGCTGGGCGCGACGGATTCGCCAGCGACGGACCCGGTGCGCATCCGATCGCGCGCCGAACTGGGCTTTCCGGCGCGCGAGGTCGACGCGGTCGAATACGATGCAGACGATCCCGCCGCGCGGCCTGTCCTGCGCACGACTTTTCTCGGCCTGTACGGTGTCGACGCGCGCATGCCGGCCTACTTTATCGACGAAATCGCACAAAACCGCGACGGCGCCGAACCGTTGTCGGCGTTCCTGGACTTGTTCCATCATCGAATTGCGATGCAGTTCTACCGCATCTGGCGCAAGTATCGGTATCCGGCCGGCTTCAGGCCCGACGGATTCGATATCGTGTCGCGCGGCCTGCTCAGCTTCGTGGGCCTGGGGTTTCGTTCGTCCGTCACGCGAGCACCGGACCGGGGCCTGCCTCCCGGTATCGATACGCGCACGCTGTTGTCGATGCTCGGGCTGGCCGGCCAGAAGACGCGTACCGCGGAAGGGCTCGCGGGCGTGCTGCGGCACGCAGTGCCGGATGCCGCCATCGCGATCGAGGAATTCCACCCGGTTTGGCGCACCGTCGACGACTTTGAGCCGGCAGCGCTGGGCGAGCAGTGTTTGCTCGGGCGCGGATTTTACGACCGGGCGAACACGGTACGCATCGTGATCACGCCGCACGCGCGCGAGATGGTGGCCGCGCTCGTGCCCGGACAGGCGGCATACCGCCGGATCATGGCGTTGCTGCGTTTTTATCTCGGCTACGAAAGTGAGGTGCTACTGGAGATGCAGGTTCATCCGGAACTGATGCCCGCGCCGATATTGGCGTCCGGGCACGGGGCGCTGGGGCTGACCAGCCAGTTGTCCGCGACGCGTGACCCGGTGCCGGCGGGCACGACGCGCGTGCAACTCGGCCGTTGGAATGGCACGGCGGATGGCGTATGAATTCGACAATCGGCACATGGCAGGAAGCGACAATGAAAACACGGCTGGAACCTCGTCCGAACCGCGACAGCGGGTTTGCAAGGGCAACGTCATCCGTCATCATGCTCCTCGCGCTCACGGGCTGCGGCGTGGGCCAGGCGGTGACGGACGGGGCGGTGGATGCGGCGAAATGGGTGTTTACGACTCGGGTGAAGACGATGAGCGTGGATCTCGTGGCCCGCTCGTCATTGAACGCAAGTGCGATCGGGCAACCGCTTTCCACGGTCGTGAGGCTCTATCAGTTGAAAGATGCGACCACCTTCGGCCAGCTCGATTACGCCCGGTTGCAGACGAATGATCTCGACGCATTGAACGCGGATCTGCTGGCGACCAAGGACGTCGTGCTGAGGCCGGGGGCGAGCGTCAGCCTGACCGAACCGATGAATCCCGCCACGCAGGTAGTCGGGGTGGTCGCGTTTTTCCGCGAGCCGGTGAGCGATGCGGTATGGAAACTGTCTATCGCGAAGCAACAGTGGAAGAAGACCGACCCGGTGAGGATCGAAGTGCGCGACAACGTGCTCGAACTGTCCGGTGCGAAGGAACGGTCGGTTACTCGCACGGCACCGCAGCAGAGCACGCCCGTCATACCGGTGCGCGAGCCCACGGCGATCGTTCAACCCGGCACGCAGGCGCAACGTTGACGGGACAATGCCAGGTAGTCTGATGGCGTCCGCTATCGGTTCAAGTGGAATGAGCAATACGAACACCTCGCCGCGCCCGCAACGCTGGGTGCGCCGTATCCGGCCGCGTGCGCTTCTGTCAAACTGGCGCCCATGAAACCGCGCCTCGCCTTACCGCTTTCCTCCGATTCCGCGCCTGCGCCCGCAGGCTTTCCCGACGCCGACGAACTGGCCGCGCTGCGCGCGTGGTACGCGGGCATGACCGTGCGCCAGGCGGTCGAGCGCTACCTGCCCGATCGTCTCGGCGAAGGGCGCTCCGCCCGCGGCGTGATCGGCGGCATCCGCCGCTGCCTCGTGCGTGTCGCGCGGCAGGCCGGCCGGCCCGATCTCGCGGAGCGGCTCGGTCATCCCGACGGTGAGCGTATGCAGGAGGCGAAGGCTGCCGCCGAAGCGATCGGCCTGTTGCGTCATGCGCGCGCACCGGTCCCGCAGATCAGCGACGACGTCGGCCTGTGGCTGCCCGCGCGCGCGGTCGTCGCGCTGCGTGCGCACGGGATCGCGACGCTGGCCGACCTCACGGTGCGGATTCCGCGCCGGCGCCAGTGGTGGCGCGCGATCGCGGGCCTCGGCGTGGCCAGTGCGCGGCACATCGAGGCGTTTTTTGCCGAGCATCCGGAACTGACCGAACGGGCGCGCGCGCTGATCGCGGCGACGCCGCGCGGCAGCATCGTGCCGTGGGAGCAGTTGAAGCTGCCGCGCGAGGTCGACGGCTCGGCCGGCACGTTCCGCGCGCCGCGCGCGACCAGCACGCTCGATGCGGACAACGATTACGCGGCCGTGCACGCGTGGCTGTCGCTGCACGAATCGGCCGCGACACGGCGGGCGTACCGGAAGGAGGCCGAGCGGTTGATCCTGTGGGCGATTGTCGAGCGCGGCCGCGCACTGTCGTCGCTGACGACCGAGGATGCGGTTGCGTATCGCGCGTTCATCCGGCGCCCGACGCCGCACGAACGCTGGGTCGGGCCCGTGCGGCCGCGCGGTGCGCCCGACTGGCGGCCGTTCTCGGGTGCGCTGTCCGCGCGCTCGGCGGCGTACACGCTGTCGGTGCTCGGCGCGCTGTTCCGCTGGCTGATCGAGCAGCGCTACCTGCTCGCGAATCCGTTCGCGGGCGTCAAGGTGCGCGACACGCGCGGCGCGAACGCACTCGACACGTCGCATGCGTTCACCGAAGGCGAGTGGCTGCTCGTGCGGACGATTGCCGACGGGCTCGAGTTCCACAAGGGCACGGCCGCCGGTGCGCCGCAGTCGGGCTGGACGCCGGCCGCCGCGCAACGGCTGCGCTTCATTCTCGATTTCGGCTATGCGACCGGGCTGCGCGCGAGCGAGCTGGTCGGCGCGGCGCTCGGCGGCATCGAGACCGATGCGCACGGCGACGCGTGGCTGAAGGTGATCGGCAAGGGCAGCAAGGCCGCGCGCGTCGCGCTGCCGCCGCTCGCGCGCACGGCGCTCGACCGGTATCTGGTCGCGCGCCGGCTGCCGGTCACGCCGGCGCGCTGGCGGCCCGATACGCCGCTGATCGCGAGCCTCGCGGAAGACGGCGCGGCCGCGATCACGAGCGTGCGGCTGTGGAAGGTGATGCAGCGGTTCTTCGCGCAGACGGCCGATCAAGTCGATGCCGACAACCCCGCGCTCGCGCAGAAGCTGCGGCAGGCGAGCCCGCACTGGATGCGTCATACGCATGCGACGCATGCGCTGGCGCGCGGTGCGGAGTTGACGACCGTGCGCGACAACCTGCGACATGCATCGATCTCGACGACGTCGATTTACCTGCATGGCGACGATGTGAAGCGGGCGCGGCAGATGTCGAGCGCGTTTGCGGCCGACAAGTAGGCGAGATGCGCGGTGGCGCTTCGTCGCGTCGCGATGTCACTGTCTGGCGCATCAGGAGCTTGTTGGCCGGGAAGCCCGCAGGTCTTTGCCTGACCGCGATTCCCGCTCTTGAATGGATGATGCGCCGCAGCGTATCCGCCGACCAAGCGGAACGACCCGTCGTACGCCGACGTCATAACGTTTTTCTCACGGAGCAGCAAATGGCATCGAGCCAAGGCACAGTCGATTTCATCGTCGAGCAGATGGCGGCGGCCGGCACGCTTGCAATGTTGCGCTGCGGCCAGGCGTATTCTGTGACACATAGCGCGACCATCGCGCGCCAGGCGGGAGCACAAGAATGAAGACATCCGGACATCCGCGCGGCACGTGGCTTGCTCGCCGCGCCTGGCATGCGCTCGTCGCGGCCCTGTGCGTCGGCTGGAGCGCGCTGTCGCTCGGCGCGGACGATGCGGCGACGCTGCTCGACCGCTACCGCAGCCTCGGCCCGCAACTGAAGGACAACGCGTTTCACCGGCCGCTGGTCCTCGAATCGTCGGAAGCGTCGTCGTCGCTGAAGGGCGACATTTACGCGGTGGTCGACTACCCGTACGCGGTCGTCAGCGGCCAACTCGACGATCCCGCGCAGGGCCCCGCGAACTGGTGCGCGGTGCTGATCCTGCACCTGAACACGAAGTACTGTCATGCGTCGACCGGCAGCAACGGCCCGGTGCTCGACGTGAACCTCGGCCGGAAGATCCAGCAGAAGCTGTCGGACACCTATCGCGTGCAGTTCCGCTATCGCGTGGCGGCCGCGACGCCCGACTATTTCCAGGTCGACCTGACCGCCGACAGCGGCCCGATGGGCACGAAGGATTACCGGATCGCGCTGGAGGCCGTGCCGGTCGGCGCGTCGCGCACGTTCCTGCATCTCACGTATTCGTACGGCTTCGGCACGGTCGGCCGCATGGCGATGAAGACCTACCTCGCGACCGTCGGCAGCGACAAGGTCGGCTTCACGGCCGCCAGTGGCGCATCGGCCGCGCAGCCGCAGTACATCGGTGGCGTGCGCGGGCTGCTCGAGCGCAACACGATGCGCTACTACCTTGCGATCGACACGTATCTCGCGACGCTCGACAAGCCGCTCGACCAGCGCCTCGCACGCTGGTTCGACGCGACCGAGCAGTATCCGCAGCAACTGCACGAGGTCGAGCGCGGCGCGTATCTGCAGATGAAAGCGCAGGAGGTGCAGCGGCAGCAGGCGGCGCGGTAGGCAATGCGTATGCGTGATGGCGTGCAGCGAGCGGACAGCTTCGTGTATGGCGCCCACGTGGCTGGAGCGACGTGCAAGGATCCTTGGGTGCGAGTTGCGGACACAATTCGGCACCATTTTCTCAGGAGCGTGTCGGGGGTGATTATTCGCAATCACTATCCGGAAATCACTTAATGCTTCGCGCGCTATCTGTTTGTCCGTGTTACTAGGCAGAGTCAGTGCATTCGACAGAGGAGTGTCTTGTCATGCTTCCGAGTGACTATGGAATAAGATCCTGTCGTGACCGAACGAAGGGGAGTAGGGGCGACGAGGGCACAACGGCTGAGGGAACCTGTCCGGATCTGCTCGAATCACGCTTGGCGCAACCGCCGAAGGTCACGTTCAAAAAATAATCACGACGTTCGCATCGGGGAAATCATATGGGAGTAATAGGAAATAGTTTGGTCGGTATAGGTGTGCTTGCATCGCTGATCGGTATTGGTGGTTTTATAGACACGCGCAAGGTAGATCGAAGATTCAAGACCGGCTATAAGAACAACGAGCCGGATTCTAGAAATTTTGGCCGGTCGGGCAAGATTTTGTTATGTGGTATCGGTCTATTTGTATTCGGGCTAGTGGTTAACCGCATATCGGATTCGGACATGCAAGCGATCGGAAACGAAGTGACGCACGAAGACCGGGCAGCGGGGGATCTTTCCATCGCAGATTCAGCTAAACCGGCAACCGAGAATGTGCTGTCAGAGGTGCATGCATCAACTCGATCGGCATCCGGTGTATCCAAGTCTGAGCGTCCGTCGTTCGAAATATCCGAGCAGAACAGTGGCGCCTCCGAAGCGCCTGCCGATCGTGCAGTGCAAACGCCTACTTTCGCGACCGGTTTCGACTGCTCACGCGCATCGCACGATGATGAAACGGCTGTCTGTCATGACCGGGGTTTGGCCGCAATGGACCAGCGGTTGGCTCAGTTGTATGCGGCCGCATTGCAAACCGTCTCGGATCCGGAGGCTCTCCGGCAATCCGAGCTAGACTGGATAGCGACTCGACATCAATGTGGCAAGGACCTTGATTGCTTGCGTCGCGTATACGGCGAGAGAATCGGCCAATTCGTGGGATCGGTAGGTTCGAAGCCTTTGCTTCCCGAGGACGGGAAATAGATTCACTTCGGCGTGGAGGGCCCCTGCGCGCGGTGAACGCCGCGCCCGGGAGACTTATTTCAGTGTGCGCATCGCTGCGTCGGTGCCGGACGTATAGTCCAGTTCGGAAACCACCTTGAGCGGTACCTCGCCCACCCCCATCGCACGTTCGATCAGCAAGTCGTCGCCATGTTGGGCCAGCAACGCCTGCAATCGGCCGAACTCGCCGCACCAGAGCGTTTCGACATCCTTGTCGCGGGCAACGTCGCGATTCGCGACGAGGGATACGGCGCGAACCTGCAAGCGGCCGGCCTGAGCCTGACCGCCGACTTCGACACCATAATCCGGCAGCGAAGGCTTCTTGACGACGACCCGGCCGTCCTTCGCCCATGCGGTCGCCATGCCCTCATGCACTTCGTAGCCAAGTCGCGCGAGGCCGCTCAGGATCGCGTTACGTCGCGCCTCCGCTGCCTGTTGCTGCCGCACCTGCGCGATCAGGTCCTGCCCGGTTCGGGTCAACTCGGCCACGAGGTCCGGCGAGGTGGCGATATCGCACCGCCGAGCGCGTTCGATAAAATTCTCCGCATCTGCCGTGTGGCAAGCCCGAATCTCCGCCGTCAGTTCTTCCAGTGCCGCGATCGCCGCGCGCCTTGCGCGGGCGGCCTCGATGGCACTCGACAGGTCGAGGATCAGGCTGTCGAGCAACAGGCTCTTTCGCGCGTCGTTTACCTCGTCTTCGAGCGCATCCAGTCTCGACGAGAACCCGGCAACGGCTTGCGGATCCAGAAATAGCCGTGCCTCCCCGATCTGTCGATCGAGACGGTCGACCGACGGATCACGAGATGCCGCCCATTGCGCGGCCTTCCAGGTCTCGAAGTCCGCCGACGCTTCGGCGGGCATCAGGCGATTCGCCAGCGCCCGTTGCGCGTCGTTGAGTGTGCGTCCCACAGCCGGCGTCAGGAGGGCGAACCCTTGCGCGAGCAGCGCATCGGCATGCTCGAGCAGGTCGCCCGAGCGCAGGCGATCGAGCTGGCCATGTAGGTCGGCCGGAATCTCGATCCCTTTCGCTTCCAGTGCGTCGAGCAAGGCCGTCGCGCTGTGCCGTCCTTGCCGCCGGCGTTTCGCTGCCTGCTCGACCCGTTCGATTGCCACCTGCTGACGCCGGACGAGATCCGCCTTCAGAAAAGCAATCTCGTCGGGCACTTTCTTCTGCAAATCCATGAACGCGTCGACGGCGATCAAGGCGCCCAGCGCTTCACGTCGAGCCTGGGTCGCCGCGATCTCGTCGTCCGACAGCGCGCCGGTACGTCGGCCTTCGGCGATCCAGGTGGCGATGGCCTGGTCGAGGCGCTGCAGATGTCCATCGCAGATCGCGACGATTTCTTCACGCGTCACGATCCGGACGACTTTCGGGCCGCTCATGCCATCACCTCCTGGTTCAGCGCCTGCGCAACGGCGGCTTTCAGGCGAGCCTTCTCTGTTTCCGGTGCGTGGTACCAGGCTTGCGACGACACGCGATGCAGTGTCGGAATGGCGCGTCCCAGCACCGACGGCCGCCAGATTTCCCGGGCACGTGCATGTTCGAGCAGCGGATGACGCGGCGCATCGCACTCGATGCCGATCGCATAAAGGCCGGTTTCCGGATTGGCAATCGCAAAATCAAGCCCGAAGGCGTCGCCTTCCTGGGCGGGCACCGGTGACAGGCCGAGTTCCTGCAGATAAGCCAGCACATCTTCCGCGAAGCCGTCGATGGCACCCGTCTGCCGCAACTTCGCATGCGCTCGTTCGCTGCACATGCGGCCGAGCAATGCGCGGCCGGCGGGCAGTTCGCCGTTCGACATGGCGCGTGCGTATTCCATATAGCCCTGAAGATAGTCGCGCGGAATCGCCGGCTTGCGCTGCGTCGTGAGCATGTCGGAGATCTCGCGGATCGGCATCGACGTGATGAGCACGACTTTGTGGCGCGCACGCGTCACGGCCACGTTGAGGCGCCGCTCGCCACCGCTCTGGCCCAGCACGCCAAACAAGCGCCGGAAGGTACCCTGGCCGTTGCGCCCGAAGGTCGTGGAGAAGACGATGATGTCGCGTTCGTCACCCTGGACATTCTCGACGTTCTTCACGAATACGGCCATGTCCTCGCCGCGATCGGTTCGCTCGAGTTCCTCGCGATACGCATCGCGGAATGCTTCGTCCTCTTCCGCGCGCAGCTCCAGGCGCTCCAGGATGAGGTCGGCCTGCTTGCGGTTGAACGTGACCACGCCGACGGAGGGCCGCTGTGCGTAGGGTTGTTGCCACAGTTGCGCCAGATAGGCGACCACGCGATCCGCTTCGTCGCCGTTGGTCTGCTGCTCGTAAAGACCATTCACCTGGACGAGTTCGAGCGGCTTCACCTCGCGCACCGTGGCATCCGGATGGCGCACCGGCACGCTGAGGTTGTTCTCGTAGAACGCGGCGTTTGAATAGCCGATCAGCTCCCGATACGCCGAACGATAGTGAATCTGCAGCGTCGACACGGGCAGCGCGCTCCGTGCCAGTTGCAGTACGTCAGGGCAGTCCTTGATTTCGCGTCGGTTCCAGGTGTCCTCGAAGCGCTCGCGTTCGTCTTCCGTCGCGGCCTCGTCGGGTTGCTCGCCGTCGAAGACGTCGGTCTCGTCGCTTTCCGCCCGGCTGGAAAAGAACGCCGTCGGCGGCATTTGCTTCTCGTCGCCGCTGACGATCGACAGGTTGCCGCGGAACAGCGTCGGAATCGCGTATTCCACCGGCATCTGCGAGGCCTCGTCGTAGACGACGGAATCGAACAGCCCCGATTTCAGCGGCAGCACGCGGCTGGCGACGTCGGGATTCATCAGCCAGACCGGCCGCAGCGCCATCAGGCCCAGCCCCGTACCGAGTTCGATGAATTCGCGCAGGCGGCGGGAGCGCCGGCCGGTCAAACGCGTCACGTCTTCCCAGTCGCGCGCCGAGCCCAGTCGGCCGTGGTCGATACCGTTGCGAAGCAACTCGCGGTTCAGGCGCCGCATTTCCCCGTCGGCGGCTGCGAGCGCGTCGATCTTGGCGGCCGTTTCACTTTGGTCGAGCAGCAATTCGGGATTGTCCTGCTCCATGCGCCGCTTCCATCCGAGCCGCGCCTCGCGGTTGATCATGCGCCGCACGGCGTCGTCGAGGCGTTCAGGCGGCACACGCGTCAGCGCGTCTTCGTGGTCGCGCATGATCGCAAACACGTCGAGTGCGTCGACACTGACATGCCGTGCCCGGGTGCGGAATTGCTGGTACGCGGCCAGCGTCGGCAACACATCGCCGATTCGGTTCAACGGCGCCTGATAACTGATGTTGTCGGCGATGGCCTGCCGACAGGCGGTGACGAGTTCTGCCGAGATCCACTCCTCGAGCAGCCTCAGCGCCCGAAGACTATGCTGGCGCGCGTTGTGCCGCACGAACGCGGTTTCGAAGCCGTCGAGCAACTGTTCGACCGGCGCCCGGTCGCCGGTCATCACTGCCGAGTCGAACTCGTCGCCGCGTGGTGCGATCGCCAGATGCTGCGCGAGTTCGCGGATTTCTTCGAGCTGGCGCAGGCGGGTCAGGCAGGCATCGGCGAGCGCCGGCCCGCAAGCCTGCTCGACCGTCTCGAGGTGCAATGCGCGGCTGATCGTGTTCAAGGTGTCGCGCAGCGGCCGCCAGGCCTTTTCGAGCCGGGTGGCGGCCAGCAGCTTGCGGAGCGTCTCGTCGGTTGCGGGCGCGCCGCAGCCGGTGACGAACTTCATCAGGCGGCCACGCCGCAGATATGTGACCGGGTTGAGGCGACGCAAGAGAGAGGGCGCGCGAGTCGCCAACGTCGCCTGGGCCTCGAGCTTGCGGAGCGCAGGATCCGGCAGGTGCGCGACGGCAGCCGACAGCACGGCATCGAAGCCGCTGGTCTCGACGGCCAACAGGTCGCGATGCAGGGTGCCGAGCGCCGTGTAGTAACGGTGACCTTCCGCATCGGCATTGTCGGCCGGTCGGAACAAGGGCAGCCATTGAGCCAGCCGTTTGCGTTGCGTCTCGTCCAGCGCGACGAGGCGACCGGCGTTGGCATCGAGCCAGGCCCGATACGGGGCGGGGTCGTCGACATCGAAGCGCGCGGGATGCGCGGCGAGCGTCTCGATTCGCAGGCGCTCCGCGTCGCGGAAATCCGCGAAGACCGCATTGAACGCATCGAGCGTGGCGGCATCGGTCGCGAACGACTTCAATTGCGCCAGCGGGCTGCCCTCGAACTTCGACGGTAGCCAGTAGCGGGCGAGCGGTGCGCAGTGTTCTTCCAGCGTGGTCAGCGCCGAAATGTCCAGCGTGGCAAGCCGGGTACGCAACTGCGGCACGCTGACCGGCGGCGTGCCGGCTTCGAGCCGGATCAGTTCGCCGAGCAGCGCCCGATAGCTGAGGCCGGTCGATTCGTCGACGCGATGCAGTGCGGCATGCTGACGATCGAGTTCGCCCTCGAGCGCCTCGATTCTCGCGGCCATGGGTTCACGCTGACGTATCGAACCGTGGTCGAACACGGCACCGCGAAAGATCGCATCCAGTTGCTCGCGGACGGCTCGAATCGTCGGCTCGCGGTCCTTGTTGACGTCGTTGAGCATCACGATGCGATCGCCCAGGCCTTCCGCGACGAGACGCTTGCGAACGACTTCCAGCGCGGCATGTTTTTGGCAGACGATCAGCAGGCTTCGGCCTTGCCCGATCGCGTCGGCGACCATGTTGACGATCGTCTGGCTCTTGCCGGTACCCGGCGGCCCTTCGACCAGCAGTCCGGGGCCGCGACGCGCCTGCAGGATGGCCGCCTCCTGCGACGGATCGCTTGCCACCGTCAGGAATCGGTCGAGTTCGGTCGACGTGGCCTCGGACGCATCGTAGTCGGATTTGTCCTTGAGCCGCAGCATCGATTCGAGTGCCGTGCCGGAAGGCGACAATTGCTTGAGCTGCCGCAGATCCTCGCCGATGGCCTGGCCGGCGAAGTCGACGTGAAACAGCACGCCGGCGCAGGCGAGACGCGTCGCGCCGGCGGGCACGTCGAGGGTCGGCAGCGCGCCGAGTTTGCGGCTTTCCACGTCGGCGAGCAGGCCGAACGCATCGACCACGTCGGCCGCTTTCAACGCGGAACGTCCGAGCACCTCGTCGGCTGCGACACGCCACGCCTTGACGGCTTCGCGTCCCAGCAGGCCCTCGAGTGCGGGGTTGAGGCGAACCTCTTCGCGCTCGCCGTCAAAAGCCATCGCCACCTGGCGTCGCGTGCCGAGCTCCATCAGCAGTTTGACCGGCCACAACAGGACGGGGGCGATACGAGGGCGCGTCGTGCTGCGATGATCCTTGTAAAGCAGGAACGGGAAGCCGAGATAGAGGCCGTCGATGCCGGTATCCCGCTTGTAGAGCGAGGTCTGCCGATACAGCGTGTTCAACCGGCCTTCGAGCGTTGCGCTTGCACCGAATACGGCCGGATCCACCGATACCGTCTGGACATTGCGCTGGAGCAGATGGTCGAGCAATGCGCTGCTGGCGAATCGCTCGCCGTTCAGTTCGTGAAGATCGACCCGCCCCGTGGTCTTGCCGATGGTCATCCGTACCAATGGGCCGCGCAATACGGTCGTGGCGACTTTTTTCTCGAAGAAGTCGAGGATCTGCGACACGTATTGCTGCTTCTGCGGCTCCAGCCACTGCTCGGCGGGCACCGACAACAAAACGACAACTTCGTGCAGCGGCAAGCGACGTTCCAGCCGGAACTGCTCCGCCCATTCATCGATTGTCGGGTTTCCGGTACGCGCGAATCCGGCGATGCGGTCGTCGACGGCATGGAACAGTTCGACGCGCGGCAGCGCAAGCGCGATGCGAGCAGCCTGGCGATCGAAGGCCAGAATCTGCTCGCGCTCCGCGATGGCCGCCGCCTGGTCGAGGATCTCGTCGACCGAGCGAAACTGCGAAATGGCCGCGCTCAGCAGAACGATCAGGTCTTCCTCGCTGAGCACGCGTCGTTCCGACAGCGACAGCAGGCCGTGATGTTCGGAATCCGGCAACAGCAGGCGTCGCTCCTCCCATTGCGCGGCCAATTGGGCACGCGAGGTGGAGAGCAGCGCGATGCGCACCAGGTCTTCGTTCAGTTCGATGCCAAGCTGCGCGGCCCGGTGTCGCACTTCATCGGCTCGAGCACGCAGCCTGGAGAGCCAGCTTTCCGTGCCCAGCCGCGCCAGGAACGTCGGCACCGGCCCGGTCACCAGGTCGTAACCTTCCAACGGGTTGTGCAGCAACCAGCCGGGCGTGACGATGTCGCCGCGCAAAATGAGCGGCATGTCGGGATTCAACAACTTGAGCGCGATCATCAGGCGACAGTCGTCATCGACGCCGTCGAGTTGCGCAACCTGACGCAGGCCGGCCAGCACTTTCGCACCGGCACCGGCTTGTTCCGCCCATGTCAGGACGACGCCGCGATTCAGGTGATCGCGTGCCGCTTCCCAGTTCTCGCGTTCCGCCGCAGCGAGCGCGAAGATCGCCGGCTTGCGATACTGGCGGGTGCCCAATGCGATGCTGGCGCCTTCGTCGCCATCGGCATCGATCGTTGCTGCCGACGGTGCATCGACCGGTTTTCCGTCCAGCCAGGCCTTGACTTGCGGCCATTGCCAGCGTTGATGTCGGTCACGCGCGAGCAGGCCTCGCAGCAACAGATGAAGCGAGGGATCCAGATCGTCCGGCAGCGTGACGCCGTTGGCCAGCACGTGAATCAGGAACGCGCGCGGGTTGATGCCCTCGAAGCAGCGGCCGTCGGTCAACTGCTCGAGCAGGATCATGCCGAGGCTCCACCAGTCGGACGCCGCGGCGACACCGCCGGCAATGGCCTCGGGCGCCATGTAGCGCGTCGTTTCGAGCGGCGAGACGATATCGAGATCGAATTCGGACAGCCGTGCCGAACCGAAGCCGCTGATGACGAGATCCAGCGGTTCGCGGCTGCGCACCAGCAGCGTGCCGGGCCGCAGGTCCCGATGCCGCAGCCCCGCGTCCGAAAACGCCTGCAGGGCCTGGCCCAGTTCATCGACGACATGGCGGATCGTCGCGCTATCGCGGACGGCCATGCCGAGATCCGCCAGCGTCCCACCGCTCATCTCCTCGGCGACTTCGTACGCACGTTGATCCCAGCGTCCGGTAGCGATGATCTCCGGCACGTGCTCGCGCGGCAGGCGGCGCACCACGTCGTAGACCGCCGGATCCGGTTCCGCGCCCGGTCGATACAGTGTCAGGACGGCCTGCCTGCCGGTCTCGTCCTGCTGGGCCACGTAACGTTCGCGCACGCCGTCCGTGCTGGAAATCTGACGCAACAACCGCCAGCCGTCGATTCGCGTTTCTTCGACGGGCGCCGGCGGCGCGACCTCTGCCGAGTTGCCGGCAGGAACTTCGGCGCCGATGCCGAGCCGCTGCGAGCCGGCTGGCGCGGCCGGATCGGCGCCGCATTCGAGGCACATGAGGTCGCCATCGTTCATCGGATGGCCGTTCGTGCACGACAACGAAGGCGGCACGGCGGATCCGGGAGTGTCCGCAGCCACCTGCTGGCTGACAGTCTCGACGGTGACCACATCCTGGGGGCGCCAGCCGTTCGCCCGGATCGGGACGCCAGACAAGTCCCAGTTGCAAACGGCATCGCCGACCGTGCCGGCACAGTACCACTCGTCCACCGAGCGCTCGGTTCGGCAATTCGGGCAAAAACGCATCATGGCTGACATTTCCTGTCTTATCTGTTTCTCGCCTTGTCGGCGCTGATCCGGACGTGATGCCCCTGATCGGTCAATAGGTCTCTCAATCGTTCAAAATCGTCCCGGCCTGGTATCCCCGCGAACCAGACGCTACCGTCCTCGTCGAACATGACATCCAGAGCCTTGCCGGTGTGCCGTGGCGCGCGTTCGTACTGCGCAAAACGCGCGTGGCCGAGTGCCGTCAGGCAATGCAGTCGCTGATTGTCACTGCCGCGCAGCGCGCGTGTCTGCGGCGCATCGATGTCGAACGGATCGGAGATCAGCGCATCGATCAGGCCGTCGGTGCGTAGCAGTGTATCGGCCAGGGATTCGATCGGATGGCCGCTGTAGACGAGGATGTCGCCTGCCGGCAGTTGCCGCAGGCCATGCAGGAGCGCAATCAGCGCATCGGGCTGATCGAACGGCTCGCCGCCCGAGATCGTGATGCCGGTGGCGTCGGGCAGCCAGGTGCGGACCTGCGCCAACAGGGCATTGACGGTGGTTTCGCCCCCGGCGTGTGCCCAGGTATCCATCGAAATGCAGCCCGGGCATCGGATCGTGCAACCTTGAAACCAGATGCCGATCCGCTGCCCCGGCCCAAGCGTCGTCACGGGAAAGTGCAGGCGCGAAACGCGGATATTCATGGCCTACCGCTTCTGCAACTCGAACGAACCCGAGTCGATGCCCGAGATGACAAAGCGGTCGCCGGCGGCTGCGTCCTGATCGAACAGGCCGCGTGCAAGCGGGTTGAGCAAATGCGCTTCGATCTGGTTGCGGATGCCGCGGCCGCCGTTGGATAGATCGCCAAGGCAATGCGCCTGCAGCGCGATCCTGGAGTTGTCGTCCAGGTCGACGGCGATACCCTGGGAGCCGACGTCGTCCAGCACGGCACGAACCATCTGCTCGAAGATCTCGGTCGCGACATCCTCGCGGATGAAGTCGAAGACGATGATGTTTTCGCCGATGCGGTTCAGGATTTCGGGCCGATTCAGGACCAGCTTGAAATGCTGCTGGATTTCCCCGAGCACCTTCTTCTGGATGTCCGCAAAGTCGTTGCCTGGCTGGATATTCGCCACGCGCTGCCCCGATTCGTCCTGGCGGTAAATGCCGAGGTTCGACGTGAAAACGATCAACGCTTCGGAAAAGTACACGCGGTCGCCGCGCCCTGACGTCAGCACGCCGTCATCGAGGATTTGCAGAAACTTGTCGAGAATGCGCGGATGCGCTTTTTCGATTTCGTCGAAGAGCACCACGCTGAACGGGCGTTCGCGAATCGCATTCGTCAATTCTCCGCCGACGTCGTAGCCGACGTAGCCGGGCGGCGCGCCGATGAGCCGCTGGTCGGCGTGTTCCGCGCTGAATTCCGACATGTCGAAGCGGATGTAGGCACTCTCGTCACCGAACAGCAGGCTCGTGATCGTCTTGGCGAGTTCGGTTTTCCCGACGCCGGTGGGGCCGGCGAGGAAGGCGACGCCGCGCGGCCGGTTGCCTTTCCGCTGAGTGCCCACCCCCGTCATGGCGCGCTTGACGAGGTCGAGCATGTGCGTGACTGCGTGCGCTTGCCCTTTGACACGCCGGCGAATGAACGCGTCGGCATGACGGATCTTGTCGCGGTCGATTTGCTGCCACGGATCCTCGGTGACGCCCACTTTATAGCGCCGCACGGCGTCGGCGATTTTATCGAGGGGCACCTGCTCGACGCGGGCGAGCGTGGCGATCGCATTCATGTCGGCGAGCAGCAATCCCTCGGATCCGTCGACGAAGGCAGATGCCGCCTCGGCAAGATGGTCCGGTGTAGCTGCCTGGGCACCGGGTACGCCGCGCAGCAATGCACCGGCCAACGCCCGGCGGGCGGCACTGTCGGGTTTCGACACGGGAATATGCCGGATGCGCGGATTGTCGATCAGCAACCAGTCCGGCAGATCGCCTTCCTTGTCGACGATCCAGATCACGGTATTGAAAAACGGACGGCGCAGTTCTCCCGCAGGACGGGGGGCCGCCATATGCGCCAGCACCAGGGCGCGTGTGAACAGCGTGTGTTCGGCCGGGTTCAGCGTATCGGCGCGAATCGCCAGTCGAGAAGCAAAATCGACGACAAGGGCAATCGGCGGGCCGGGCAGCGCGACCAGGCGTTCAACGCATGCGGTAAGTGCATCGATGCCGCCCGGTGCCATGCCGTCGACCGGTGTCAGGCCGAGACGTCGCAGGGTTTCATCGGCCGGCTCCGTGGGCGACACCCGGCTGTCGGGCACCGTGAAGCCTGAAATCGGATTCCAGACGACGAGTTGCGCATAACCCGCCTCGCGGAGCGTGTCGCCGAGCGTATTCACCAGCGACTGCGCCGTCACCACTTCGGGGGCAACTTCACAGGCCTGTAAATCGCGGACGTTTCCCGATAGCACGAACTGGCTTTTCAACGGGAGGAAACGCAGCAGATCCCGTAACCATCTGGGTTTGACGTAGGCAGGCATGTCGTGATGGCGCGCAAAGAAAGCGAAAGCAAAACGTTATCATAGCCGCCCGACCGATATATACCGAATGAATAGGGCTATCGGAAATGAGTCGATAGTTTTATAGGCGTCGAGAAATGAATCTCGACGGCGCTATTCATTTCCGGTTTGGTCCAGCAGCCCCGCGACCACATCGACGATCCGCTGCAGCAGCGCTTCGTCGTAAGGCAGCCAAGGCACCGCGCGCAGCGGCGACGGCGGTGACTCGATCGCGGGTTCGACGGGTTCGCCGTCGCGCATCAAGCGACCGGTCGCACAATGCACCGACCACGCGCCGACGCGCACATGGCGTTCGTCGATCGTCACCCGGCCTTGCGCGATCGGTTCGGCGAACACGAGCGCGAGCACCTGCTTGCGATGCCGCGCCATCGCGCCGAGCGGCAGGTCGGACAACCGTTGCAGGCGCTGCTCGCGCTCGTTTCGCGCGGCGCGCTGGCGCACCGGATCCGCCAGCGCGTCGGCCGCGCGCGTCGCTTCATCGTCGAGCGCGAATGCGGCGACGCTGACGAGCAGGTCGACCGCACGCGCCACCTCCGAGAACACGACGGGATCGATTTCGCCGATCGGCGCGGCCATCCAGCGCCGCTCGCGCCTGCGTTCGACGTGCAGCCGGCCCGACGTGCCCTGGCCGTCCGTGCCGGGAAAGAGCCGCGCGGCGACGCTGAAGGTTGCGCGCACGTCGCCGAACTCGCGCGCGAGGCCGTCGTCGTACGCGCGGATCGACCAGCCTTCGCGGCGCGCGATGCCGAGCAGCGGGCGGCTCGCGAGGACATGACCTTCGAACATCGCGGAGTGACTGTTCGCGGTGTCTTCGTCGGCCGGCACGTAGAACTCGCGGAACGCCTGCCGAACGGGCTGCCGGATCGCACGGCCGACGATCGCGCGCTGCCAAGCGAGCCGCTCGTCCGCATCGGCCAGCAGCGGATGCCATAGCCGGATGTCGCTGTCGGCATCGAGCTCGCACACCGCGCCGGCGGCGTCTCGCAGCACGACCTTGCCCTTCGCGACGTCGGGCATGAACGAGACGGTCGCGCCGTCACGCGCGCGTGCCTGCCAGATCGTGCGGGTCGAGAACGCGGCGCCGGCCGGCGCATCGACGAGGCGCTCGCGCCATTCCGCATGGCCGAGCGTCATCGACTGCCAGAAACCCGCTTCAATGCAGGTGGCGAGCATCGCGAGCTGCTTCTTGTCGGGCTTCGCGTCGAGTGTCATGCGCAGCGCGGTGTGCGGTCGTTCGCCGAGCGCGCGTTCGGCCGGCTTCAGGTTACGCGCGAGCTTCTTCTGCACGCCCGCGTGACGCACGGTGGCCAGCGCATCGCGCAGCGCACGCACGCTCTCGGGTGTCGGGATCGTCTCGACCGCATGGCCGAGCGCGATCGCGAGCGATTGTGACGGCGCGGTTTTCGCAGCGGTCGGCGCGACGCACACGCCCGTCAGCAGCGGCCCGATCAGCGGGGGGAGCCACGGCGCGTCGCGATAGGCCGCGACGCGTGCCGCGCGCGCGACGACCTGCGCGTCGTCGGTCGTGAACGCGCGATCGGCTTGATAGGGGACTTCACCCGCGTGAATCGCGGCGACGTGCCGCGCGGCTTCGGTCAGCGTGGCGCGCGCGAAGTCGACGTAAGCGGGCTCCTCCGCGAGCGTGGCGGCCGGATCGTCGGCGTTGAACCACAGCCGCTTCGGTGCGAAATAACCGTCGTTCGTCGCGGCCAGCGTGAGCAGCGCCGCCGGCCCGAGTTCGGGCAGCACGTCGAGCTCGCGCACGCGAAACGGGGAATCGGTATTCAACTGCGCATACGCATCGCGCAAGGCCGTGATGTCGCGCCGGTCGGCGAACGACTGGAGCGCATATTCCCCGTACACGGAGAGTCGTTGCAGGCCGTCGTTCTGCGGTTCGCCGAGGATGCGCGCGAGTTCGGCCTGCAGCGCGGGCGCGGGCAGCGCGTCGAGACACGACAGTTCCTGTAACGCGCGCCGCCACGCGCCGGCCGGAATATCGCGGAACAGTTCGAGCGCGGCCTCGGCATCGACGAGCGGCGCGAGCTCGAGCGCGTCGATCTGGGTGCGTAGCCAGCGCGCGAATTCGGCGCGCGGATCGTCATACGCGTAGTCGTGCTGCGCGACGTGTTCCTCGGTGCGGCGCAGCGCTGGCCACACCGCGCCGAGCGTGTGCGCGTCGAGGGTCGACAGGTCGATCGGCGCGCCGGTGAAGCGCGGGTGGTCGGTGTGTCCGGTCAGCCGCGCGATGAGCTGGTCGACGAGCGCGCGATCAGTCATCCGCGGCCTCCTTGCCGGTCGCGTCGTTCTGGCGCCATTTCTGTCCATTCCGGGCGGCGCGGATCACGCCGCCGAGGGGGGATGCCTGTTCGATCGTGTACTGCATGGTCTGACTCCGGCAGTGAAAACCGTGCGGGCGCACAGTATTGCACCCCAATTGATGCAGCCCGCGAAAGGCCGTGCGGCGGGCGTTGCGGGCCGATCCGGCCACGCCGCGCAACGCGTCCGGCCGCCCGGCCATTTCACAAGACGTACAGTTATCCCGCCATGCGCGATTCGCGCCGAACTGTACTCTTGTTCGCGCGGTCGATGTGTGTACTCGCCGCCAACTGTTCTGCTCTTAAGATTCCATCATCAAGTGCACAGTGCCGCAGATCCAGTCGTACCGGAACCCTGTTGGCGCATCTTCAAGAGAGAGCCAGTGCGATGGAAAAGGCAAAACCGGAGGGAAAGATCAGGAATGGCGACGGCCCGGTCGGCGGGCGAAACACGTGCGTGCCGAGCGCACGCGGCAGGGCGGCGCGGATGCGCACGCCGGCGGGAGGCGCGCGATGAAACTCTATGAAAAACTCGCGGACGACATCGAGCGCCTGATCCGCCAGGGCGTGTACCGGCACGGCGACCGGATTCCGTCGGTGCGGCAGGCAAGCCAGCAGCACCGGATCAGCATCACGACCGTGCTGCATGCATATCTGCTGCTCGAAAGCCGCGGGCTGCTCGAAAGCCGGCCGCAGTCGGGCTATTTCGTGAACCTGCGGCGCGACGACGGCCATGCACCGGTGCGCGAGCTGCGGCCGTCGAAGCCGATCGCGATCTCGTCGTCGGTCGACGTGAGCCGGCTCGTGCTGTCGACGCTGCGCTCGATCGGTACCGACGACGCGGTGCCGCTCGGCTCGCCGTACCCGGACCCGAGCCTGTTTCCGTTCGAGAAGCTGAACCGCTATGCGTATGCGGCCGGCCGCGACAAGTCGCTGTGGGGCGTGACGGACGGGCTGCCGCCCGGCCATCCGCGGTTGATCCGGCAAATCGCACGCCGCTACCTGGAAAACGGGATGTCGGTGGACCCGAACGAGATCATCGTGACGGTCGGCGCGACGGAGGCGATCAACCTGTGCCTGCAGGCGGTCGCCAAGCCGGGCGACACGATCGCGGTGGAGTCGCCGACGTTCTACGCGATGCTGCACGCGATCGAGCGGATGGGGATGAAGGCGATCGAGGTGGCGACGCATCCGGAATACGGGATCGACATCGCGGCGCTGGCCGCGATCGCGAAGTCGCAGCCGATCGCCGCATGCATGGTGATGCCGAACTTCCAGAACCCGCTCGGCTTCCAGATGCCCGACGCGCGCAAGCGCGAGCTGGTCGAGTTCGCCACGAAGGCCGGGATGCCGCTGATCGAGAACGGCGTCTATAACGAACTGTATTTCGGCGATGCGCATCCGAGTTCGCTGAAGTCCTATGACCGCAGCGGGATCGTGCTGCACTGCTCGTCGTTTTCGAAGAGCCTGACGGCCGCGTACCGGATCGGCTGGGCGCTGCCGGGCCGCTATCGGGACCAGGTCGAGAAGCTGAAATTCCTGAACACGCTCGCGACGCCGTCGTTGCCGCAGCTCGCGATCGCGGAATTTCTCGAGCGCGACGGCTACGAGCATCACCTGCGGCGTCTGCGCAAGGCGTATGCACAGCAGGCGAACCTGATGCGTGCGATGGTGTCGCGGTTCTTCCCGGAAGGCACGCGCATCTCGAGCCCGGCGGGCGGGTACGTGCTGTGGGTCGAACTGCCCGCGCAGGTCGATGCGATGCGGCTGTACCAGCTCGCGCTGGAGCAGGGGATCACGATCGGGCCCGGCTACATGTTCTCGATCACGGACAGCTACCGGAACTTCATCCGGCTGAACTACAGCAGCCCGTGGTCGCCGGAGATCGAGCAGGCGGTGATCGCGGTCGGGAAGCTGGCCGCGGCGTGCATGCGGTGAGCGGGCGCGGGCGGTGTCTTGCGTATCGGCGACGAAGCCGGCCTTGTGCCGGCTTTGTCGTCTTTGTCGTTTCGACGGCATGCGGCGGTTGACGCGCCGAAGACGTCTCTGGCGGCGTCCATCCTCCTCACCGCTCGTCGTCGCGGGTCGGGCGCTCGAAATCGAGCGCCGCCATGACGTGCCTGAACGATGTCAGCCGCCCGTCACCGGTGGGAAAAACGCCACCTCGCTGTCCTCCCGCACGACGAATTCCCCCGTCACCATCTCGAGATTGACGGCCGCGCGCACGGGCCGGTCCGTCCGCAGCGCTTCCGCGCTGCGCGCGTCGCGTGCGGCCAGCGTGTGGCGCAGCGCGTCCACGGTGAGTTCGCGCGCCTCGATCTCGACGATTTCCTCGTCGAGCTCGAGTTGTTCGCGGATGCTTGCAAAGTATTTGATCGTCAGTTTCATCGCGATGTCTTGAAAAGGAATCACGCGGCGGAATCGGAACACGCGCAGCGCATGCGCTCAGCCCCAGCGGCGCATCGCCTGGTCGTCGTGCGCCTTCGCCTCGACCCAGCCGGAAACGCCGTCGTGGCGGATCTCCTTCTTCCAGAACGGGGCATGGGTCTTCAGGAAGTCCATCAGGAATTCGCACGCATCGAACGCGGACCCGCGATGCGCGGCGGCCACCACGACCAGCACGACCGCGTGGCCGAGCGGAATGCGCCCGACGCGATGCACGATCTTGATCGCTTCGAGCTGCCAGCGCGCGCTGGCTTCCTCGACGATGCTCCACAGTGCCTGCTCGGTCATCGTCGGATAGTGCTCGACCTCCAGCGCGATCACGTCATCGACGTCGCCTTCGTTACGCACGACGCCGAGGAAATTCACGACCGCACCGACATTCGGATTGCGAACGATCGGCGCAAGCTCGGCGCCTGCGTCGATCGACGCGTACTGCACGCGCACTTCGAAGCCGGCGGCAATCGACGGCGGCGGCTCGGCGTGCGGGTCGGTCGTGTCGGCGGGAAGGGGGCTGCCGGCGTGCAACGGATCGTCCGGTAGCCCGGATCGGGATTCGGTGAAAGTCGTCATGACGATTCTCCTGTAGGCGGTGCGTCCTGTGTCGCGCGGCAGCCTCTCAGCCGCCGACCAGCGACATGCGCACGGTCGGATAGGTCTTGCCCGGCGCGCGGGCAGGCCGTGCGGCCCGGCGCTCGGAATAGCGGTCGTCGCGGTGCGTCCAGCGATCGCGCACGGCGGCGGCGAGGCTGGCGGTCGACGCTGCGTCGTCGAGCCACGGCCGCAGGTCGGTGCCTTGCGTCGCGAACAGGCACGTGTAGAGCTGCCCGTCGGCCGACACGCGGGCGCGCGAACAGGTGCCGCAGAACGGATGCGACACGCTCGCGATGAAGCCGACCTCGCCCGCGCCGTCGATGTGCGCGCAACGGATCGCGGTCGCGTCGTGCGCAGGCTCGCCGACGAGCACGAGCGGATAGTGTTCGTCGATCAGCTCGCGCATCCGCGCGGCCGGCACGACCTTGTCGCCGGACCAGAAGCTCGCGCCGCCGACGTCCATGTATTCGATGAAGCGCACGGCCACGCCTGTATGACGGAAGTGGCGCACGAGCGGCAGGATCTGGTCGTCGTTCGCGCCGCGCTCGATCACCGCGTTGACCTTGACCGGCGCGAGCCCGGCCGCCTGCGCGGCCTCGATGCCGGCCAGCACGCGCGACACGGGCACGTCGGTGTCGCTCATCCGGCGGAACACCGCGTCGTCGAGTGCATCGAGGCTGACCGTCACGCGCGACAGGCCCGCGTCGCGCAGCGAACGCGCCTTCGCGGCCAGCAGCGAGCCGTTGGTCGTCAGCGCGATCTCGACGGGCTTGCCGTCGACCGTCGTCAGCGCGGCGAGGCGTTCGATCAGCGCTTCGAGGTTGCGGCGCAGCAGCGGCTCGCCGCCCGTGATGCGGATTTTTTCGACGCCGAGCGACGTGAACGCGCGGGCGATCTTTTCCAGTTGCGCGAACGACAGCCGCTCGGACGACGGCATGAAGGCGTAGTCGGTGCCGAAGCTTTCGCGCGGCATGCAGTAGCCGCAGCGGAAATTGCACTGGTCGATCACGGACAGGCGCAGGTCGCGCAGCGGGCGGCCGAGCGTGTCGGACGTGCGGGGGAAAGCGCCGGGCGATGCGCCGCCGGAAGGTGCGGCAGCGGCCGGCGCGGCGGAAACGATGGCATTCACGATCGGTTCGTCGGCCTGCAAGAAGTAAGCGGTGGGGCGTCGCCGGTCGGCCGTGCGCGTGCCGATGTGGCGGCGCACGGGGCGTGACGAGCCTCTTCGTGAGGATAGTCCGCCGGGTTTTTCCGGCAGGGACACAATCGCGCCCGAATTGCAGGAATACAGTTCGCCGCGCGGCCGGTGCGGCCTGCGCGGCGCATGGCGCGGATCGGGCGGGTGTCCGGCGTCGTGCTCATGCGAGCCAGTGCGCGAATTCGTAATACGGGACCGCGTCGCCGCACGCGATGCGCTGCCCGGCCGGCAGCCGGGCAAGCCCGCTCGCCTGCACGAGCGACTGCAACGTGCCGGCGCCTTGCTGGCGCGCCGTATCGAGTGCGGGCAGGCCGTCGAGGCCGACGGTGCAGTGCACGCGCACGAAGCGCTCGCGCTGCGCATCCGGTTCGAAGTCGACGTCGATCGGCAGCGACGGCACGCTCGGCACGCGTACGTCGCGCCCCTGCAGGCGGCGGATCAGCGGCGCGACGAACAGCGCGAACGCGGTCATCGCGGCGCCGGGGTTGCCGGGCAGCAGCACCACCGGCCGCGTATCGAGCCGTGCGAGTGCAACCGGCTTGCCCGGCTTCATGCGCACGCCGGCGACGATGAGCGATGCGCCGAGCGCGTCCAGCGCGGGGCGCAGCAGGTCCTTGTCGCCGACCGATGCGCCGCCGACGCAGATCACCAGGTCGCAGCCCGCGTGCAGATCGCGCAGCGCGCGATCGACCGCGGGCGCGGTGTCGGCCGCATGCAGGCTCATCGCGACCTCGGCGCCGGTTCCAGACACCAGCGCGGCGAGCATCGGCGCATTGCTGTTGTAAATCTGTTGCGGTGCGCGCGGCTGGCCGCACGCGACGAGTTCGTCGCCGGTCGTCAGGATGCCCACGCGCAGCGCCGGGCGCACGTCGACGCGCGCGAACCCTTGCGCGGCGGCCACGGCGACATGCATCGCCCCCATGCGCACGCCGGCCGGCACGAGCAGGTCGCCGGCGCGCACTTCCTCGCCTTGGCGGCGGATGTGCGAGCCGCTGCGCTGCGGCGCGTCGAACGCGACCCAGCCGTCCTGCTCGCGCGCATGCTCCTGCATCACGACGGTGTCCGCGCCGGGCGGGATCACGCTGCCGGTGAAGATGCGTGCCGCCGTGCGCGAGGCCAGCGGTGCCGGCGTGTCGCCTGCGTAGCAGCGCTGCGCGACGTGCAGCGGTTCGCCCGGTGCGAGATCCGCGTGACGCACGGCGTAGCCGTCCATTGCGCTCTGGTCGGCCGGCGGCTGGTCGAGCACGGCGACGAGCGGTGCGGCCAGCACGTGGCCGGCGGCTTCCGCGACCGGGATGGACGTGGTGGCCCCAAGCGGCGCGAACGCGCTTGCGAAATGCTGCTGCGCGGTATCGAAATCGGTCAGTGGTTTCATCAGGAGAGCGCCGGTTGGGCTTGCGCAAGCGCCGGTTGGTCGGGGTGATCGGGGTGAGCGGCGTCCGGCGACACGTACTCGACGAAGCCGTCGTTGCGGCAAAAGCCGAGCAGCCGCACGCCGGCTTCGCGGGCGACGTCGATCGCGAGCGACGTCGGCGCCGAGATCGTCGCGATCATCGGGATGCCGACCCGCGCGGCCTTGCGCACCAGTTCGTAGCTTGCGCGGCTCGACAGGAACACGAAGCCTTCGTGCAGGTTCGCGCGGCGCCGCGCGAGCCGGCCGATCAGCTTGTCGAGCGCGTTGTGGCGGCCGACGTCCTCGAACACGTCGAGCACGGCGCCGTCGCGGCTGCACCATGCGGCCGCATGGATGCCGCCCGTCTCGCGCATCAGCGTCTGATGGGCCGGCAACGCGCGTGCGGCGCGTGCGATCGCGTCGGCACCGATACCGGCGGCCGTGCCGGCGGCGGCGATGCGCGGCGGGTGCAGGTCGAGCTGCGCGATGCTTTCGATCCCGCATACGCCGCAGCCCGTGCGGCCGGCCAGCGCGCGCCGGTGTGCCTTCAGCGCCATGAATGCCTGCTGCGACACGGTAAGCCGCACTTCGGCGCTGCCGGGCCGGCATTCGCTTTCGATGTCGAAGACGTCCGACGCGCGCTCGACGATGCCTTCGCTGAGCGCGAAGCCGAGGCCGAACACGTCGAGGTCGATCGGGGTGGCCATCATGACCGTGTGCGCAATACCGTTGAACACGAGTGCAACCGGCGTTTCGTCGACGACGCGGTCGACGGTGTCGCGGGCGTCGCCGGCCCGGTGGCGTGTCACATGACACGCGGTGCTGCCGGTCGGATCGTCGCGGCGGATGCAGGACTCCATGCGGTTTTCTCCAGGCGGATCGGCCGGCGGGCCGGCCGGGTCGGGCGGGTACGCCTGACCAGGGGGATTCGATGCTGCCGGGCGGGCGCGGCCGAGGGGGCGCGCCGCAGCCTCGGGCAGGCGTTTCATGGGATGTTAAGGGGGATGGCAGGCGCACCGGATACACAGCGCCGCCACGCGGAAAGCAGTACAGATGACCCTCCCGCAGGCACGAAATGGGGTTTCCGTACACACATCTTCGGCAACGGATGCAGCACAGTTTCAGCGCACGTTCGAGCGATTGCGAGTATCGTTGCAAACGCGATATCGTCATTCACGCTTCGACGCCATGCGAGTGACCGTTTGTGTTCGCATGTGTTGTCGCCAAGCCGTCGCGCGATTTCCTGCTTCGGGCGTACGTCCTCACAACCACGAGCTAATTACGGTCATGGAAATCTTCGATGCGTTCCATCTCGCACGATTGCAATTCGCGTTCACGGTGTCGTTCCACATCGTGTTTCCCGCGATCAGCATCGGCATGGCGAGCTTTCTGGCGGTGCTGGAATGGCGCTACCTCGTCACCGGCGACGCCGCCTACAAATCCATGTTCCAGTTCTGGTCGAAGATCTTCGCGATCGGCTTCGGGATGGGCGTGGTCTCCGGCGTCGTGATGGCGTACGAGTTCGGCACCAACTGGGCCGGCTTCTCACGTGTCGCGGGCAACATCACGGGCCCGCTGCTCACGTATGAAGTGCTGACGGCGTTCTTCCTCGAAGCCGGCTTCCTCGGCGTGATGCTGTTCGGCTGGCAGCGCGTCAGCCCGCGCGCGCACTTCTTCGCGACGCTGATGGTCGCGGTCGGCACGCTGATCTCGACCTTCTGGATCCTCGCGTCGAACAGCTTCATGCAGACGCCGCAGGGCTACAAGATCGAGAACGGCCTCGTCGTGCCGGTCGACTGGTTCAAGGTCGTCTTCAACCCGTCGTTCCCGTACCGTCTCGTGCACATGACGATCGCGGCGTTCATCGTCGCGGGCTTCATCGTCGCCGCGTGCGGCGCATGGCACCTGCTCAAGGGGCGCCGCGACGAGCCGGTGAAGCGCAGCTTCTCGATGGCGCTGTGGATGCTGCTGTTGCTCGCGCCGATCCAGATCGTGGTGGGCGACGCGCACGGGCTCAACACGCGCGAATACCAGCCGGCGAAGATCGCAGCGATCGAGGGGCTGTGGGAAACCGAGAAGGGCGGCACCGCGCTGAACCTCGTCGGCCTGCCCGACATGCAGGCGGAAACCACGCGCTATGCGATCCAGGTGCCGCACCTCGGCAGCCTGATCCTCACGCACAGCTGGGACGGCGAGATTCGCGGGCTGAAGGAATTCCCGCCGCAGGACCGCCCGTATTCGCCGATCATCTTCTGGACGTTCCGGATCATGGCGGGCCTCGGGATGCTGATGCTGCTCACCGCGCTGCTCGGGCTGCTGCTGAGAAAAGGCGGGCGCCTCTATGAAACGCGCTGGTTCCAGTGGTTCGTGGTGGCGATGGGGCCGTCGGGCATCGTCGCGCTGCTGGCCGGCTGGATCACGACCGAGGTCGGGCGGCAGCCGTGGACCGTCTATGGCGTGCTGCGCACCATCGATTCCGTTGCGCCGCTCAGCGCGCAGCAGGTCGGCGTGTCGCTGCTGATCTTCGTGGTCGTGTATTTCCTGGTGTTCGGAACGGGTATCTATTACATGATGAAACTGATGAAGCGCGGGCCGGCTGCCCAGGCCGGCTATATCGAGCTGCACCGGCATCCGGGGCTGCGCAAGAGCGCGCTGTCCACGCCGCTGAACGTCACCGAAGCGGAGTAAGCCATGCAAATCGATCTTCCTGTCGTGTGGGCCGCGATCATCGGCCTCGGTGTATTCATCTACGTGATGCTGGACGGCTTCGATCTCGGCATCGGCCTGCTGTTTCCGTTCTTCGATGCGAAGGCCGAGCGCCAGGTGATGCTCGACACCGTCGCGCCGGTGTGGGACGGCAACGAGACGTTCCTGGTGCTCGGCGGCGCCGGGCTCTACGGCGCGTTCCCGGTCGTGTATTCGACGCTGCTGCCGGCGAACTACCTGCCGCTGGTGCTGATGCTGGTCGGGCTGATCTTCCGCGGCGCGGCGTTCGAGCTGCGCGCGAAGGCCACCCGCACGCAACACATGTGGGATCTCGCGTTCATCGGCGGCTCGGCGCTCGCCGCGTTCTGCCAGGGGATCGTGCTCGGTTCGCTGCTGCAGGGCATCAAGATCGTGAACAACCAGTTCGCGGGCGGGCCGTTCGACTGGCTGTCGCCGTTCAGCCTGCTGTGCGGGATCGGTGTGCTCGTCACGTATGCGACGCTCGGTTGCGGCTGGCTGATCCTGAAGGTCGACGGCGAACTGCAGCGCAAGATGCGGCTCCTGATGAAGCCGCTCGCGGGCGTGCTGCTCGCCGTGATGGGCGTGGTGAGCCTGTGGACCGTGGTCGGGCTGCCGGCCGTCGCGCACCGCTGGTTCGGCAGCGGCAACCTCGTCTGGTTCCTGCCGGTGCCGGTCCTCGTCGTCGCGTGCGTGTGGGGCATCTTCCATACGGTGAAGCGCGAGCACGAGGCCACGCCGTTCCTGCTGACGCTCGCGCTCGTGTTCCTCGGCTACACGGGGCTCGTGATCAGCATCTGGCCGAACATCGTGCCGCCGTCGCTGACGATCTGGGACGCCTCGTCGAGCCCTTCGAGCCAGAAGTTCGCGCTCGTCGGCACCGTGATCGTGCTGCCGATCATCCTCGTGTACAACGCGATGCAGTACCGTGTGTTCCGCGGCAAGGTGCGCGAGGGCGATATCGGCTATCACTGAGCGGCTCTCACCGAGCGCCGCACGATGTGACGGGCGCAGCGGGTGCAGCAGGCGCGGGCGTATCATCGCGCGCAGCGCGGCGCCCGGCCCGGCATTCGCCCGACAGCGGCCCGCCACGCGCGGGCCGTTGTGCATCGGGCGCCGGCGTGCCGTTTCGCGCATTCCCCTGCAGTCGAGAAAACACCATGATCGTCCGACCACGACAAAACTGGCTCAGGATGCTGTTCGTCTGGAACGGCTCCGTGCTGCAATCGATCATTCCGCAGCTCGTGTTCATGGGGATCGTCAGCACGCTGGCGGTCTTCACGAACGGGCGCATCTTCGGCGAGAAGATCCCGCTCAACACCGCGCCGTTCACGTTGTTCGGGCTCGCGCTCGCGATCTTCCTCGCGTTTCGCAACAACGCGAGCTTCGAGCGTTTCAAGGAGGCGCGCCATCTGTGGGGCAACCTGCTGATCGCGGCGCGCGCGGTCACGTCGCAACTGAATCGCTACCTGCCCGACAGCGTGAGCGACGCCGAGCGCAACCGGCTGGCCGACCTGCTGATCGCGTTCACCTATGCGCTGAAGCATCAGCTTCGTCATACCGATCCGACCGAAGACCTGCGGCGCATTCTCGGTGCGGAACGCATGGCCCCGCTCGGCGGCAAATGCTACAAGCCGGTCGCGATCCTCGACGAGCTGCGCGGCGGCATCGTCCGCGTGCTGGGCCGCGCGCCCGGCAGCGACGCGACCTGCTGGATGTTCGAGACGCAGCTCGACGAGCTCGGCAAATCGGTCGGCGGTTGCGAACGCATCCTGTCGACGCCGATCCCGTTCTCGTACAGCGTGCTGCTGCATCGCACCGTGTATGCCTATTGCGTGCTGCTGCCGTTCGGCCTCGTCGATTCGACGGAGTTCTTCACGCCGCTGATCTGCGTGTTCATCTCGTACACGCTGATCGCGCTCGAAGCGATCGCGAACGAGGTGGCCGAGCCGTTCGGCCTCGCGCCGAACGCGCTGGCGCTCGATGCGATGGCGCGCACGATCGAGCGGTCCGTGCTGGAGCTCGGCGATCGGCCGATGCCGGAGGAGTTCGTGCCGGCGTCGACGTATCAGATTACGTAGGGCGTCGGGCCGGGGTAGTGTAGTCGCCGGCAAGGTTGATCGGTCGGATCGGGAAGGGTTGTGTAGACTCGTGCTCGTTCAATGGAGCCAACCCCATGCAACTTCTCGATCACGTGTCGATCGGTGTCCCGGATATCGACCAGGCACGCCCCTTCTACGATGCCGTCATGGCCGCGCTGGGCGCAGCCAAGGTCTACGACCGGCCCACTGCGCTCGGTTATGGCGAACGCTGCAACGCGAACGACCCTGCATCGACCTTTCTGGCGGTATATCTGGATCCTGCCGAAATCGGGACGAGCAAGCGGCACTGGTGTTTCAAGGCTGCTACGCGCGAGCAGGTGCAAGCGTTTTTCGAAGCCGGCCTGTCTACGGGCGGCCAGTCCGACGGCGACCCCGGGTTGCGGCCGCACTACCACGGCGACTACTACGCGGCTTTTCTGGTCGATCCGGCCGGCAACCGGGTCGAGGCCGTGTGTCATGCGGCGGGGGCGGAGCGCGAGGGGGCGTGACGGTGGTGATGCCCCGCGGTCGTCAGTTTTCGATCGCTTCGGAGTCCCACGTCCCGAGCGATATCGCTTTGCTCAGCATGCCGACGGTCAATGCATGTCGCCGGAACGTATGAGGCTTTCCGAGCAGGTATTTTCGCAACGCGTGATAGAGCAGCCCCTCGCCCTCCATCAGGAAGTAACGCCCAAAATCGTAGTCTCCGCGATCGACGTCGAATCGGTCGAAAAAGCGTTCCATGAAGATGTCGGCGTCGTCTCCGGTCTGCCCCAGGTCGTCCGAGAGGGAGGTTTGCTCTGTAATACGGCGCTTGTCCGGGACAGCGGCTTCCTTGCGAACGAACGCTTCCAGCGCTTCCCAGTTGTGTCTGTCGCCCATTAGAAAATCCTGTCCTCTGGTTTCACAATCCGGTTGTACCGGTAAATGGTGCTCCGGACAATATGGAAGACATCCGTTCCAAGCATCACCCAGCCGACACCCGGTAGGGTTCGTCCGACAAACACAGCCAGCCGATGCGTCAGAATTATCCGCAATCTCTTGATGCTGTTCAGCGTGACGGTCGGCAATACCTTGCGCTTGAATTCATACCGAAACAGCGACCTCGACATGACTGATGCGACCGACGTGCCTCGGGTCGTGCCGGATGGTTTGGCTCGGGTTGGAAGAATAGGAAGACCGGACAGTATCAGAACAACCGCTTCGACATCGTCGATGCCGATCTGCTTGCAGATTTCGTCTGCGGCAATCAGGAAGAACAACTCGATCGGAGTCAGGTCAGGCTCGTTTTGATAGCTATAGGTATTCACGCGGTGCCCGCCGGGATGCAGGCGAGGCAGGCCGCACGCGTTGTACGTCCCGTTCGCCGTCGTGGTTGATGGCGGGCTACGTTAGCGAAGTGCTCTTTGCGGGGCAATGTCGGGGTAGGCCGGCGGCTGCGGTGGCGTTGACGAGCGATTCACGCGAAAACCACACGACCGCCGTTTCCGGTCGCGTGGTGGCGGAAGAGCGGCACGGGACCACCGCGCAGCCGATGTTTATCTTCGATGTGATGCCAGGGACGAAAGGCTTTCGAATTGTTGCCGGGTACGTCCCATATCAACGTCCGGTCCAGCGTGCAGTGCGTGATAGGTGCAATGCACGCCGCGAAGGTCACTCAATCGAAATACGTCAACCCCATCGCCCCCTTCACCTCCGCGAGCGTCGCGCCGGCCACGTCCCGTGCGTGCAGCGTGCCGCGCTTCAGGATCGCCATCACTTCGGCCTTGTCGGCCTCGAATTCGCGGCGGCGCGCGCGGATCGGTTCGATCAGCGCCTGCAGCCGCTCGTTCAGCACGCGCTTGACGACGCTGTCGCCGAGCCCGCCGCGACGGTAGTGCGCTTTCAGCTCGTCGACCTTCGCGACGTCGGGCTCGAATGCATCGAGGAACGTGAACACGACGTTGCCCTCGACCTGGCCGGGATCGCTCACGCGCAGGTGGTTCGGATCCGTGTACATGTCCTTCACGGCCTGCGTGATCTCGTCCGGCGTCGAGCCGAGCGTGATCGCGTTGCCGAGCGACTTGCTCATCTTCGCCTTGCCGTCGATGCCCGGCAGCCGCGTGACCGCCGACAGCACGGCCTCGCATTCGACCAGCACCGGCTTGTCGACCGTCGCGTTGAAGCGGCGCACCAGTTCGTTGGTCTGCTCGATCATCGGCAACTGGTCGTCGCCGACGGGCACGTGCGTCGCCTTGAATGCGGTGATGTCGGCCGCCTGGCTCACCGGGTAGGTCAGGAAACCAGCCGGGATGTCGCGCTCGAAACCGCGCAGGCGGATCTCCTCCTTGATGGTCGGATTGCGTTCGAGGCGCGCGACGGTGACGAGGTTCAGCAGGTATTGCGACAGCTCGGCGAGCTCGGGCACCTGCGACTGCACGACGATCGTCGAGATCGCCGGATCGATGCCGACTGCGAGATAGTCGAGCGCGACCTCGATCACGTTCTCGGTGACGCGCTGGCGGCGGCCCATGTTGTCGGTCAGCGCCTGCGTGTCGGCGAGCAGCAGGAATTGCTTCGCTTCGTGCTGCATTTGCACGCGGGCGCGCAGCGAGCCGATGTAGTGGCCGAGATGCAGCGGGCCGGTCGTGCGGTCGCCGGTGAGGATGGTCGGTCGGGTCGGGTGGGTCATGTTGGTCGTTGCTCCGGGTTATCGAAGTCGCCAGCCATGAGGTCTGCGCAGAAACGCAAATGCCGCCATGGCTGGCGGCATCACGTTTGGGACATGCAAAAGGAAACGGGCCGCCTGGGTCAGGCGCGCCACCAGCAATGCACGTTCGGCGAGGCGGGTCGGGTTTCCATCGCGCAAGTATAGCGCAGCGCGGGGATGGACGTGCCGCGTCAGCGTATGACCGACTCCATCGCGAGGTACGCGGTTTCGGCCGACGGCCACAGCAGGTACAGCAGGCCGGCCATCAGCAGCAGCGCGCCGGCGCGCGCGAGCGGCATGCGGTCTTTGTCGTGCGGAGGACGGGGGGACTGCTTCGGTTTCTTCATGATTGCAGGCGCGGGGGGCGCCACTCCAACGGTTGCTGCAACGGGTCGCGTGGGCGACGCCGGGGTGTTGCGGGGTTCAACGGGGACTGAGGTGCGGTTGGGGCACCGTGTCGCCTGGATGGGACGGTATGGATGGCCGGTCGCGGCGCATTAAAAGGGATCGATCGGATAGCCGGTGTCCGCTTCCCATGCCGAGGCGACCGGCATCCTACCAGTTTGGCGATGCATGCACAGTCAAGAATTGTCGGGGAGGGGGGCGGCGCGGAGGCGGCGCCGCCGAATCGCAGTGGCGCCGCTCCGGATATCGTCGTCGAAACGTTGAACCGGACATCGTCCTGACCGCTGCGCACGATTGCCCGTTCAAGCTCGGGGTCGACACAACGCGCGACGGTCACTGTCGGCGCTGCGATCCGGGAGCCGGTTTCAATGGAGTTCGCCGAGACCGCAGCGGCCCGGCTGCAGGGGCCGGTGCGATCCCGACAACATCATGCGTGCGCGGCGACCGATTTCACGGACGCGTCTCACGGTTCGTCCATGCAGCGGTCCTGCCGAACTTTCCGGCGAGGCCGTCGCACGTCCATTTCCGGGAGAACACCATGCGAGATTCATTGCAGCCTGCCGACCAGGGCGCCTCGGCGCCGCGTCCGTCCGACCCCCTTCCTCACGTACCGGCGCCGCGGGCGGACATCGAGGAGAGCTAAGCCATGAGCAACGAAGCACTCGACCCGCTGCTGCGGCAGTTCGCGGAGAAGCGATTGGGGCGGCCCCTCGAGCCGACCGAAGAGCAGGCGCTGCTGGAGCAACTGCCGGGCAGGCACGGGAACCCGCCGGCGCCGGCCGCCGGCACGGCCGCGCAGGTGCCCGCCGCGAACCGGCCGTTGCCGCAGTTGAAAACCCGGCAGGAGGCGCGCGAACAGATCAAGCATTTTCTGCAGCTCAACCAGCAGAAGGCGTACGAGAAGATGCGCGGCATCCTGCAGACGATCGACGCGCAGAACGAGACAACCCTCGGCATGCTGGCGTCGGAACAGCGAAAAGTGTCGGGCGTACTCGACGCGCACGAGGCGCCGGACGATGCGCAGGCATCCGGCGCGGCCGAGATCCAGGACAGCACCCGCGAGGCGCTGGCGATGATCGGCGAACAGCTGACGGGCCTGATCCGGCAGGAGATCGACGCATGCTTCCGGCAATACGTCGATTCGCTCGCCGAACGGCTCGTCGCAAGGCTCGACGCGATGGACGACCGGTTGCGAAGCATCGGCGCCGGTCCGGCCGAACCGTCCGAACCGACCACTGTCGCCGCTGCTGCTGTTCACGATACTCCCGGCCCAGCGTCCATGGATTAGCACGCGGGTCGTTCGGCCGAACGCTAAACCGGCCGGCCCCGATGTGCGACTTCTCAACTACGTGAACCAAGGAGCAACAAATGACTGATACGTGTCAAGTGTGCCAGGTCAATCCCGCGATTACCGATGCGGTCACACAGGTCAATGTCAAGGTGGTCGCGGAAGCGCCGGCAATGGCGATGGGCTCGCTGTACCAGGCCCAGAGCCATTCGCTCAGCATCCTGTTCGAGAACGCGGTGCAGCAGCAGTCGCAGGCCGCGATCCAGTCGCAGACGTCGACGAACGTGGGGACGATGCAGCTCTACACGATCGGGCCGGAGAGCGCAGGCGCGGCCGCCACGGAAATCGGGGCGAACGGGATCATCTCGATTCTGGCCGACGTGATCGCGATCGGGAAGGCAGTCAAGGCCTGACGCGCCATCGCAACGCCGTGGTCGAGCGGCGGCGCAAGCGGCACGCGCCGCTAATGCCGCCCGCCGTGCCACGGATCCGCAGCATGGCCGCCGGCGCCTGAACAGCGGTGCCGTGCGGTGATCCGGAGCAACCGACAGAACGGGCCGAGCCGATTCGATGCGGCGCCTGTTCGCGAACCAGGAGAAATACGATGGCAAACGACGCAAATGACTCGAAAGACCCCTGCAACTGCAAGACGTGCGCGGTCAACGCCGCGATCACCGACGCGGTTACGCAGACCAACGTCAAGGTGGTCGGCGAAGCGCCCGCGATGGCAACCGGCTCGCTGTACCAGGCCCAGAGCCATTCGCTCAGCGTGCTGTTCGAGAACGCGGTGCAGCAGCAGTCGCAGGCCGCAGTGCAGCTGCCGACCTCGACGAACGTGGGCACGATGCAGCTGTACACGCTCGGGCCGGCGAGCGCCGGCGCGGCCGCGACGGAAATCGGCTCGAACGGCGTGATTTCCGTGCTGGCCGACGTGCTCGCGCTCGGCAGGGCGCTTGCCTGACGCGTAACCTGGCGTCGACGCCGGGCGGTCGCCGCGATCGGTGGCTGCCGCCCGGCGCCCGACGTCGTGTCGACGCCCGCGACGTCGGGCCCCAGGCGGCGCATCGACGGCGCCGTGCGGTGCGCGTCGCCGGCCGACCCACTCATGCTTTCGCCGTGACAGCGCCGCAGCGGCGCGCCAACCAGGAGCAACGACATGCCGGAACAGGTTTCCCCCGCGATGACCGACGCGGTCACGCAAGCCAACGTCAAGGTGGTGGGCGAAGCGCCCGCCGTGGCCTTGGGCACGCTCATGCAGTCGAACAGCCATGCTTCCGCGATCCTGCTGCACAACGCGGTGCAGATGCAGGCGAACCAGGCGATGTCCAACCTTGCCGCCACGACCGTCGGCGTCATGCAGCTCTATGCCGGCTCGCCGGCGGCGGCGGCCGGCGCGGCGCGGTCGGCGAACGACAGCTTTGCGTCGCAGCTGGCCGCCGTCGCGCAGCTGATGAACGCCATCGGCCACTGGCGCGGCTGACCCGCGCCACGCGCGGCCCGAACCGGCGCACGCAGCCTCCCCGCACTGAGGCGCCGCACGACGCACGTGCGTGCGGGGCCCTCAATTGGCGTCGACGATGGTCCGGAGCTGATCCGGTTTCTCGATCGTCACACCATGCTCGTGTAGCCGGATCAGGCCGTCGCGCTGCATCTTCTGCAGGCTGCTGTTCAGTCGCGGCCGGCTGACGTTGAGCATCGCCGCGAGGATACTCTGGTTCTCCGGCAGCGGTACCTCGAGATCGTTCCCTTGCATGCGGTTCAGCAGATGGCGCGCGAGCCTTGCTTCGAGCCGGTACAGGCATGCCGATTCGACGAAGTCGCTCAGCTGGTGGATATGCCGGCACAGCTGCTCGTGGATGCGCCTCATGAATTCCGCGTCGGCCAGCAGCGGCGCGAAGTACTGGCGATGCAGCAGCGAAATGCGGCAGTCGGGGCTCAACTGGGCGGTGAAGCTGCGCCGGTGTGCGCGAATCAGCGTGTTTTCGCCGATGAGTTCGCCAGGCATCGAGTGGCCGAGAATGATCTCGCGTCCGCCGGGTTCGTGCAGTGTGTTGTAGACGCGGCCCCGGTGCACGAACGCGACGAAATCCCCAGGATCGCCCTTGAAGAACAACAGGCGATTGCCGTGTTCAGGCCAGAGGGTGACATGCCGCTCGATATGGGCGATCAGACTTTCCGGGAGATCGGTGAGTATCGGTATGTTGCGCAACGTTGGAGCGTTAGCAAGGGCAGGCATGTTTTCCGCGCGAGGTTGTTTGACGATGCGGCCACCTAGCGAAAAACGCTGCCTTCGGCATTGCGTGAAAAACGGATAACGAAAATATCGGGATAATCGGCAAGCAGTCCGGATATGGCGGTGCTTGGGCGGCAACGGCGCTTGGCCGATTGACATGGATAACCGTATGCCGGCGCACGAATGCATCGTGGCGGCAGTCGTTCTCTTTCATTGCCGTGCCGTTATTCAGGCCCGGCGACGCACCTGAAACGACGGATCGGAGCATGCCGGGGGATTAATATTTCTGTTCATAATAATCAAGAAAATTTACCGGAGCCGATTATCGTTATAACGGTGTTACGCGGGTAACAGCGCCATTCTCTGCATCGAATCGATTCTGTGTTTTCCAAAAAAAGGAAGGCACGGGATGACAACCTCGAACCAGCACGCTGCCCCGACGCCCGAGTCTCCGGCGCAGCAGCTCGATCGCACCTGGCGCGAAATGCAGGGGAAATTGCGGCGCCGCGCGCGCTTGTTGTGCAAGGGTGATATTCACCGCGCCGACGAATTGCTCTCCGACACCGCACTCAAGGTCCACATCTATCTGCAGCGTTCGCCCGACCGCGTCAAGAACCTGGCCGGCTTTCTCTTTCTGGTGCTGAACCACGCGTTCCTCGATGGGGCGCGCCGCCGTCTGCGCGAAAGCGGCCTGCTCGAATTCGACCCGGGCTGGGACGACGATCACACCGTCGAGCTGGCGGGCCACGCGCCGTCGGTGGAGCAGCAACTGCTGCTCCGGCAGCAGTTGCTGCGTCTCGAGCAGGCGCTGTCCACGTTGCCCCCGCAGCAGCAGATGCTGTTCACGCTGAAGTTCGAGGAGGATCGGCCCTATCTGCACATCGCGGCGACGCTCGGAATCAACGAGCCGCTTGCCAGAAAGCGCGTCGAGCTGTTGCGCAAGAAGTTGCGCGAGGAACTTGCGTAAGCGCGTTCACGAATGCGGGCACGCAGCGTTCCTAACGGCATGTGCGGCGTTGCTGGCCTGCCGGCCCGTCCGTTCCATCAATCGCTTGCCGGAGTCGGGATCCGAGGAGGCCTCGTGGCAGACAAAGTCAATGAGCAGATTACCGACGCGCTGACGCAGACCAACGTCAACGTCGTCGCGGGATCTCCGGCCCAGGCGCTGGGCATGCTTTACCAGATGTTCAGCCAGGCCGTCGGCATCTCGGCGCAGAACATGACGCAGCAGCAGGCAGCGCTGAACCAGATTTCGAACGCCGTCGTGTCGAAGGCGGTGGCCATGATCCTGTCCGTCGAAGCATCGCCGAAGGCTGCATCGGGCGGCACGCCGCATGCGCCGACGGTCGGGCCGCAGACGGGCTCCACGCATTAGGCAGCGTGACTTTCGGGATACCTGAACCATGAACATGAAAGGACGGTCGGGCGGGGAAGGCGACGATGCGCCGCAGACGCCGCGCGATGATAAATCCGCCTCAGCCGAAGTCACGACGTCGGCCGATGTCGCGCCGCATGCCGCGGCGCCGAAGGCCGGCGCGCGCGCGTGGCCGGTCAACCGGCTGCGCAGGCTCACCGATGCGCTGAAGGCACCGGACCCGATCGCGGACGCGGCCCGGCCCGGCGGCTCGGCGCTGCAGACCGTGCAGGCGATCAACGCGGAGGCGGCGTCCTACGCGACGACGCAGATCGCCGTCGGCCCGAACATGATGATCACGCAGGCGGGCGGCATGGTCGCGCAGGCGGCGGCCAACTACTTCGAGGCGACGACGTCGCTGGCGATCGCGGGCAAGAGCGTGCTGATGAAGGATCTGGCGCAGAAGACCGTCGACGAGAACGTGCGCGGGATGGCGATGGATGCGGTGGGCCTGTTGTTGACCGATCTGTTCGTGGCGACCGCGGCGATCGTCGCGGGTGCCGCGGAGGCGATCGAGGGGGAGGCCGCCAGTGTCGCTCTCGACAAGATCGACGAGAGCCTGCAGAAATATCAGGCGCTGCTGGACAAGAAGGGCGCGTAGGGCCGCGACGGCGGCGCAGGACGATGCCACCGCAGGCAGCGCGTGCGACGTCGACGACGGCTCGGCGCGAATCGAACCGGATCGAATCGATGCGCGCCCGGCGACCAGGCATCCATCGACACGACCCGCCGGGCCGTCAGGCCCGATGCGGGACGTGAGCGGCGGGACCGACGCACGGCCATTCTCTCGAACATGGCGCGGCTCGCCAATAGTAGTCCTATCTAGTCACGTGAGGCATTCATGTCCTACATCATTCACGACGTACACGGTCCCGCGCCGCTGGGGGTTGGCGAGCGCAAGTGGGGAGATGCGACGGAAATCGATTTCGGCGCGATGACGAGCTGCATCGCGCTCGTCGAGCAGACGCCGGGCCAGCCGACGTTGGTGCGCGGGATTCATCTGTCGATCGTCAGCGCCGACGGCACGAAAGTTTACGATCCGGCGGCAGACGTAGCCGGGCAGGTCGAGACGATCATGCAGCAGAGTGGCAAGCTGCGTGCGTGCCTCGGGCGCATCGATCTCTGGCAAGCCAGCCACTCGCAAGCGCTGCAGGATTTCTTCGTCGGGCTGATGCAGAGTCTCGGCATGACTGACTGGGTGCAGGTGCCGGACGGCAACCTGCGGGTGCGGATCCACGGTGGCGTGATGCAGTATCGGCACGGCACCGGCGCATGGACCAACGTGTAGCCGGCACGGGCCGACAGACCCCAGGATCTCGCGAGTGCCAGGAAGCCGATCGGCGGATCCGTGAGGTCCATGCCGGCGAAGCGATCGGCATGGGCACTGACTATTACCGGGTGTCGCGCCAGCGACTCGGCGCGACGATGCCGCCGACGGCAGCGCGGTGACAACGGGGGAGGAAAGGGGGGCCATCGCATCCGTTGAGACACGGTGGCCCGTGGGGGAGACCGGGCGGGCTCGCGGTAGCCCGTGTGCCGCGAGCCTGCCCGTTAGCCGGTCAGACCACCGCCGAGCGCGTGACGTGCACCGGCACCGACTTGTACGACGGCGTACCGCTTTCCTTGTCGATGTAGTCGAGCGGCACGAGCACGTTCGCTTCCGGGTAGTACGCGCCGACCGACCCCGGCGCGATGTCGTACTCGATCGCGGTGATCTTCTCGAGACGCAGCGTGCGGCCCGATGCGGTGATCGTCGCGATGTCGACGAGGTCGCCGTGTTCGAGCCCGTACTTCGCGAGATCGGCCGGGTTCATGAACAGCACGTCGCGCCGCCCGAACACGCCGCGATAGCGGTCGTCGAGCCCGTAGATCGTCGTGTTGTACTGGTCGTGGCTGCGCAGCGTGATCAGCCGCAACACCTGCTCGGCGCCGAGCACGTCCGCATCTTCCTTCACGCCCTTGTAGACCGAGAACATCGCCTTGCCGGTCGGTGTCGGCCATACGCGCTCGGTGGGCGGCAGCGGCAGGCGGAAGCCGCCCGGCGTGCGGATGCGCTCGTTGAACGCCTCGAAGCCGGACACCGTGCGGTCGATCAGGTCGCGGATGCGGTCGTAGTCGGCGATCAGGTCGAGCCACGCGACCTTGCTCGCCGGCAGCGTCGCATGCGCGATCCCCGCGACGATCGCAGGCTCCGAGCGCAACTGGTCGGACGCCGGCTTGAGCTTGCCGGCCGACGCGTGAACCATCGACATCGAATCCTCGACGGTGATCGACTGCCGGCCGGTTGCCTGCATGTCGAGCTCGGTGCGGCCGAGCACGGGCAGGATGAAGGTTTCCTTCGCGACCAGCAGGTGCGAGCGGTTCAGCTTGGTGCCGAGATGCACGCTCAGGTCGAGCTTCGCCATCGCCGGGAACGACTGTTCCGGATCGGGCAGCGCGACCGCGAAGTTGCCGCCGAGGCACAGCAGCGCCTTCGCGGTGCCGTCGATCATCGCCTGCATCGCCTGCACGGCGTCATGCCCGTGATGCGCGGGCGGCGTGAAGCCGCACACGTCCTCGATCTTCTTCAGGAACTCGGCCGACGGCTTCTCGGTGATGCCGACCGTACGGTTGCCCTGCACGTTCGAGTGGCCGCGCAGCGGGCAGACGCCGGCGCCGGGCTTGCCGATGTTGCCGCGCATCAGCAGCAGGTCGGCGATCAGGCGCACGGTGGCGGTGCCCTTGTTGTGCTGCGTGACGCCCATCCCGTACGTGATGATCGTCGCGTTCGACTTCGCGTACGCGAGCGCGACCTGTTCGAGCTGCGCCTGGCTGAGCCCGCTCGCGCGCTCGATGTCGTCCCACGATGTGGCTTCGAGGTCGGCCGAGAACGCGTCGAAGCCCTCGGTATGCTGCGCGATGAAGTCGCGGTCGAGCACGTTGCCGCGCTCGGCTTCGAGCTGCAGCAGCGCCTTCATGATGCCCTTCAGCGCGGCCGCGTCGCCGCCGGCGTCGACCTGGTAGTACGTCGACGCGATCCGCGTCGAGCCGAACGACGCCATCTCGATCATGTCCTGCGGATCCGCGAAGCGTTCGAGCGCGCGCTCGCGCAGCGGATTGAACACGATGATCGGCACGTTGCGCCGCGCGCACTCGTGCAGCGTGCCCATCATCCGCGGATGGTTCGTGCCGGGGTTGTGGCCGATCGAGATGATCAGCTCGCAGTGGTCGAAATCCTCCAGCGACACCGTGCCCTTGCCGATGCCGATCGACTGCGGCAGGCCGACGCTGGTCGGTTCGTGGCACATGTTCGAGCAGTCGGGGAAGTTGTTGGTGCCGAGCTCGCGCGCGAACAGCTGATACAGGTACGCGGCTTCGTTCGATGCACGGCCCGACGTATAGAACTCGACCTGCTCGGGCGGCAGCGCGCGCAGCACTTCGCCGATGCGCGCGAATGCATCGTCCCATTCGACGGCACGGAACGTGTCGGTGGCGCGATCGTAGACGAGCGGATGCGTGAGCCGGCCCATGTCCTCCAGCTCGTAGTCCGACATGCGCAGCAGCGACGACACGGTGTTCGCCGCGAAGAATTCGGGCGTCACGCGCTTGGTCGTCGCTTCCCACGTGACGGCCTTCGCGCCGTTCTCGCAGAACTGGAACGTCGACTTGTGTTCCTTGTCGGGCCACGCGCAGCCGGGGCAGTCGAAGCCGTCGGGCTGGTTGGTCCGCATCAGCACGATCGGCGCCTCGATGGTTTCCATTTGCGTGCGCACTGCATCGGCTGTCGCGCGAAGCGCGCCCCAACCACCGGCGGGCCCGTCGTACTTCCTGATGCCTGGCACTTCGCGTCGATTTGTCATTTGATTCTCCATCAGCCGGTCCCAATGCGGGCGGCTCGGTTTGCGCCGTGTCGCGGCGTGGGGCGGCTCCGTCCGGTGGACGGAGCCGGTCATGCGTGCCCCGGGCGTGCGGAGCATGCGGTGTTTCAGTGCGCGTCCTTCTTTGCGCCGGACGACTTCTTGCCCGACGGTTTCGCGGCAGGCGCGGGCGGCGGTGCGTCGGCGGGTGCCTCGCCGTCCTTCGCGTCGTCGGTGGCCTTGGCCGCCTTGCCGTTCGGTTTCGCCTTGCCGTCGGCGTCCTTCTTCGCTTCAGGCGCGGTGAGCTTGTTGAACTTTACTTCGTCGCTGGTTTTGTCGTAGTCAACTTCGCATCGGTCGCCCGACTGCAACCGGTCGGCAAGGATTTCCTTCGCGAGCCGGGTCTCGATGGTCTGGCGGATCTGGCGCTTCAGCTCGCGTGCGCCGAACTCCGGCTGGTAGCCGGCTTCGGTCAGGTGCTCGACGAGCGAGTCGCCCATCACGAGCGTGATGTCCTGCGCGGCGGCCGTGCGCACCACGCGGTCGAGCTGGATCTGCACGATCGCGCGGATGTTCTCCTTCGACAGCGCGTGGAAGACGATCACCTCGTCGATCCGGTTCAGGAACTCGGGGCGGAAATGGCCTTTCAGCACCTGCATCAGTTCCTCGCGGATCGCCTTGTCGGTCTTGCGCGCGGCTTCCGGTTGCGTGAGGTTGTCCATGATGATCGCGGCGCCGAGGTTGCTCGTCGCGATGATGATCGTGTTGCTGAAGTCGACCACGCGGCCCTTGCCGTCGGTCAGGCGGCCGTCGTCGAACACCTGCAGCAGCACGTTGTAGACGTCCGGATGCGCCTTCTCGATCTCGTCGAGCAGGATCACGCTGTACGGGCGGCGCCGCACGCGCTCGGTGAGCTGGCCGCCTTCCTCGTAGCCGACGTAGCCGGGCGGCGCGCCGATCAGCCGCGCAACCGCGTGCCGCTCCATATATTCGGACATGTCGATGCGGATGATCGCCTGCTCGTCGCCGAACACGGTCTCGGCCAGCGCCTTCGCAAGCTCGGTCTTGCCGACGCCCGTCGGCCCGAGGAACAGGAACGTCGCGATCGGCCGGTGCGTCTGGCCGAGCCCCGCGCGCGACAGCCGCACTGCATCGCTGACGGCCACCACCGCGTCGGCCTGGCCAACCACGCGCTCGCGCAGCTGCTCTTCCATCTTCAGCAGCTTCTGGCGCTCTTCCTGCGTGAGTTCGGACACGGGGATGCCGGTCAGCCGCGACACGACCTCGGCCACGGATTCGACGGTCACCTCGAGTGTCTCGGAGCCCGTCTTGCGCTGCCACGCCTCCATCATCTCGTCGACGGCCTTCTGTTTCGCGCTGATCTGCTCCTCGAACGCCTTCGCTTCGTCGAAGCGCTTGCGCGACGTCGCGTAGTCCTGCTCGCGCTTCAGTTGCGCGATCTGCGCCTCGCCTTCCTGGATGTCGACCGGGCGCGACGTCGCGCCGATCCGCACGCGCGCGGCGGCCTGGTCGATCAGGTCGATCGCCTTGTCGGGCAGGAAGCGCGACGTGATGTAGCGGTCGGCGAATTCCGCGGCCGCGACGAACGCGTCGTCGGCGAACGTCACCTGATGGTGCGCCTCGAGGCTGTCGCGCAGCCCGCGCAGGATCACGATCGTCTGTTCGACGCTCGGCTCCGGAACGAATACCGGCTGGAAGCGCCGTTCGAGTGCCGCATCCTTCTCGATGTACTTCTGGTATTCGTTGAGCGTCGTCGCGCCGATCAGGCTCAGCTCGCCGCGCGCGAGCGCGGGCTTCAGCACGTTGGCGATGTCGAGGCCGCCTTCACCGCCGCCCTGGCCCGCGCCGACGATCGTGTGCAGCTCGTCGATGAACAGGATCAGTTCGTCCTGCTTCGCCGTGACTTCGTCGATCAGCTGCTTCGCTCGCTCCTCGAACTCGCCGCGATACTTCGCGCCGGCCACCATCGAGTTGATGTTGACTTCGACGAGCCGCTTGTCGCGCAGCACCTCGGGCACGTCGCCGTTGACGATCCGCTGCGCGAGCCCTTCGACGATCGCCGTCTTGCCGACGCCCGGCTCGCCGATCAGCACCGGGTTATTCTTCTTGCGGCGCGCGAGCACCTCGATCGTGCTCTCGATTTCCTGCGCGCGGCCGAGCACCGGGTCGAGCTTGCCCTGGCGCGCGATCGCGGTGAGGTCGCGGCCGAACTTGTCGAGATTCGGCGTGCCGGTCGGCGCATCGACGCGGCCATCCTCGGCGCCTTTGCCGACTACCTTCACGACTTTCTGGCGCAGCGCCTCGGGCGTCACGCCGTATTTCTTCAGCAGCGTGCCGGCGACGCTGTCCGGCACCGACGCAAGCCCGATCAGCAGGTGCTCGGGGCCGATGTACGAATGGCCGAGGTCGCGCGACGCCTGGAACGCGTACTGCACGGCCTTCTTCACGCGCGGCGAGATCGACAGCTTGTCGAGCGGCGCATCGGGGTCGGCCGTGCCGGTGTGCGCATGCTCGTCGATGTAAGACTTGATGTCCTGCGGCGACAGCTTCAGTTCCTTCAGCAGCGCGGCGCACACATCGGTGTCCGCGAGCGCGTAAAGCAGGTGTTCGGAGTCGAGCTCGCTGCGGCGCAGCTCGTGCGCCTTCTCGGCCGCCCGCTGCAGCAGCTCCAGCGTCTGCTCGCTGAACGCGTCGGTCGGGTCGACCGATTCGCGCGGAATCTCGGCGGCGAGCGGCGCGTCGTCGCCGAGACCGTCGAACAGCGACGACGCGCCGCCACCGCCCAGCAGCGAATCGAACGGGTTCAGCATGCTCTGATGCCGCATCAGCTGACGGAAGTGGTAATCGCAGATCGAGATCGTCTTGCGCTCGCCGTCCTGCATCACGGTTGCGCGCGCGACGGCCGGCCGGGCGTGACAGATATCGCAAAGTGCGGGCATGGTGGTCTGGCTCCTGTCGGTGAAAGTGGGTCGAAGGGTGAAGTCCCGATGCGGTGCGGCGCGTGGCGCATCCCGACCGCGAACGCACGACACGCGGCACGGCGGCGCCCGGGCTGTTGCGCAGCGTGCGCCGGCGTCGTGCACGGTCGCAGTCGGGGCGGCAAGCGTGCGTGCCGGGAGGAGCCCACGGCATCGCTTCGACTGCGTTCAAAATAGCGAATCGGCGGAGGCCATCCAAGACACAGTTCCGGGCCGGTCCGGCGGCGAATTGCACCCTCGCATGCGCGCCCACTCGGAGGGCAAGGAGTACAGACGGGCGGGCGCACGGCGGCGCGGGCGTGCGCGGCGTGCGCAGCGTGTGATGGCAGGAAGCGGGAGCGGGCTGAACGCGAACGGATCGCGGTGCGACATTGGCGCGCAGGGCGCCGGTTGCCGGTGGGGGGAGGGCACCGCGGGCAGGCGGGCGCGACGGGCGCGCCGCAGGAGGAACGTGCTTCGACCGGCCAAATGCAACCGCGCACGCACCGCAGCCGATGCATGTGGGGCGGCCGAAGGAGCGGGCGGGTTGCACGGTCCGGGCCGGACCCGGCGCAACCGTGGCGTGCCGCGGTCAGTCCGGGAGATTCATCGCGAGCCGTTGCCGGGCGATCTGCTTCACGTCCGTTGACAGTGCCGCATCCGGCAGACCATTGGCCCAGACGGAGAACGAATCCTCGATCAGGTTGCGCGTGTCGGGCGGCAACTCGGCCAGGACCAGCGACATGACGGTGAACAGCACGGCGGTGTCGCCGGCCTGGCTGCCCGCGTTCGCGTCGACCGCCTGCTTCAGGTGGTCGACCGACGCCTGCAGCGCCTGCAATGCCTCATTCGAATCGCTCATCACACACTCCATACAGGATGGGTTCGATCGGCGACGAACATGCGGCCGGCGGTGCGGCTGGTCGCGTGCGACGCCCGGCGGGCATCGCGCGCAGGCAACCGCGGTCAGGCCGCCGTGCCGGCCTGCGGCGCCACGGCCACCGATGCTTCGCTCGTCAGCATCAGGAACGTGAACGTCTCGCGCAGGTACAGGCGGACGACCTTGTCGGTATGGCTCGTGTAGCCGATCGATACGTCTTCCCCGAGATGCAGTTCGTAATCGCCGCCGCGCGTGGACAGCACGCAGCCGCCGCTGATCGCCGGCGCCCAGATGATCTCGCCGCTGACGATCCGCTTGATATGGCCGAGGACCGGATAGCCCTGGTCGCGCGCCTCGCTGAGCGCCGTGTACGCATCCGAGCCGAGCACCACCGAGTACGGGCCGTCGACGCCCGCGATCCGCAGCGCCTCGAGCGCGTCGCTGATCGCGTCGGGATACGCGCTCACGTCCGCCGGCAGCGTGAGCTTGCGGTTCGACGTGCCTTCGCGGATGCCGACGATGCCGGCTGCCGGGTAGCCGTCGAAAATCGCGTTGTCTTCGGCGAACGCGAGCCGCTGCGCGGCGTCTTTCGCCGGTTGCCAGTCGGCGTCGCGCGCGCCGCGCTCGACGCTGTCGATTGCATCGCGGCTCAGCTCGAACGGCACCGTCAGCTCGACGATCGTGCGGACTTCGCGCAGCCGCGCATTCACGCGCTCGCGCGGCGCGGCGACGTCGACCAGGTGCCCGGTGCCGACGGCCGACAGCTCGGGGCCTTCGGGGCCTTCGACGTCGACGACACGACGGCCGGCCACCGATCGTTTGAACGTACGTGCCACTTCCTCCTCGATTTGCTCCCAGGCGGAAGACGAGATCGGGGCGAGTTCGCGGTGCAGGTTATTCATGGGTTCTTGTTGCCTCACGTCAGCGAAAAACACTTCATGATGGGTCGATCGGCCGAGGGGCTGCGCCTGAGGTCAGGCAGGCCGATCACGGGCGAAAATGCATATTAGCAGGCTCTATTGACACCCTTGCAGCACAAATCGAAACGACACCGTGCGGTGGCGCAACTGTTCTGCCATTCGCGCATGGGGAGAGGGGTGTGCGTGTGCGGAATGCCGCGATCGGATTGCGATAACCGGGTTCGTGCCGGCGCTGGCCGCGCTCGATAACGCGCCGAACCATTTCCGGTCGACGGCCGATCGCGAGTCGTGCATTCTTACGAACATTCGTCCGGCCGGGTTTCCGGAAGCCGCGGTTGGGGGCGTTCAGCCGCCGGGACGTGACCCGGATGAATCATAGATACAGCCTATTGAAGCTTCACAACAAGTGGAGGTCATTCATGGCATTGCAACTCGTCTCGCCCGAAGACAAATACATGCTGAAGACGGGCGTCATCAATCACGAGGCCGTCATCGGGCATTTGAAGCAGGTGTTGAACGCGTTTGCCGCAAAACCGGAGTACAGCAAGTTCTATATCGGCATCACCAGTGACCTGTACACCCGGCTGGCGAAACACCGGGCCACCAAGCCCGATTTCAAACTGATGTGTCCGATTTACCTCGAAGCGCACAACCTGGTCGGGAACGCGTTCGATCGCCTGGAGCGCAAGGCCATCGCGACATTCCGCAGCGGCATCGCGCACCCTCAATCCGGTGAACGGTTGCTGGCATGCAGCAACGGCCCGGGCGGCGCGCTGCCGAAGAACTGGCTGTATATCCTGGTGGGCTGATTCGTCGAGGCGGAGTGCCGAGAATGCCAGCCTGCGTGCGTAGCGGCCAGCACGCGGTGGCAGGGCGGAGAGGCAGCCCACCTTCTCCGCGCGAGCGCCCCGGCCGACTGAACTGCGGCCGTTCCGGACACGCCCGGCGCGGGGTTGCGCGCCGGACTGCCATTGGCACCTTGCCTTACGACGGCACGCCTTTCAGCGAGCCGATTTTCAGCGAACCGTCGCGATGCGGGGCGGACGACGACGCTTCCGGCTGCGCGGCATCGGCGGCCGGCGCCGCGCGATCGGCGAGCGCTTCGAGCAGGTCGGCGGACGGCACGAAGAACAGCGAGCCGGTGACCGCGCGGCTGTAGTCGAGCAGGCGGTCGTAGTTGCCCGGCGGGCGGCCGACGAACATGTTCTCGAGCATCTGCTCGATCGGTGCCGGCGAGCGCGCATAGCCGATGAAGTAGGTGCCGAATTCGCCTGCGCCCGGGCGCCCGAACGGCATGTTGTCGCGCAGGATCTTCACTTCCTGGCCGTCCTCGTCGAGCGTGGTCAGCGAGCTGTGCGAGCACGACGGCTTCACGTCCGGCGCGAGTTCGATGTCGGACAATTTGGTGCGGCCGATGATGCGCTCCTGCGTCTCGACCGCGAGCGCGTTCCAGCCGGCCATGTCGTGCAGGTATTTCTGCACGATCACGTAGCTGCCGCCCGTGAATTCCGCGTCTTCGTCGCCGATCACCGTGAAGTCGACCGCCTCGCGGCCTTCCGGGTTCTCGGTGCCGTCGACGAAGCCGATCATCGCGCGCTGGTCGAAGTTGCGGAAGCCGTGCACCTCGTCGACGACCGTGACGGCATCGCCGAGCGCGCCGAGCAGCTGGGTCGCGAGTTCGAAGCACAGGTCCATCGCTTCCGCACGAATGTGCAGCAGGATGTCGCCCGGCGTCGCGACCGCGACGCGCTGCCCCGCGCCGAATTCGCGGAACGGATGCAGCGCGGCCGGGCGCGGGTTGCCGAACAGCGCATCCCATGCGTCGGCGCCGAAGCCGCACACGCAGGTGAGGTTGCCGCCCGGCACGCGCTTGCCGACCGAGCGCACGAGCGCGGCGATGTCGCCGCACCAGGAACGGATCGTGTCGGCGTGATCGGCGCCGGGATTGATCGTCGCGACGAGGAAGATCGCGCTGCGCGTGATCGTGCTGTGGACGGCCTGGGAGAGCGGGGGAGGTGTCTGCATCGTGGCTTGCCGGTCAGTCATGTCGCGACGGCCGGGCCGTGGCGCGCGAAGGCGAACGGTTGAACTGTGTCATGCGACTGTTCTCTTGGTGTCATGCGGATGAAGGACGCTGCGCGGGCCTCGCGCAACGGGCCGCAGCGGTGGCGGCCGGCCGCACGGCGCGTGACCTGCCCGCACCGCGCAACGTCGTCGAGCAAGCAATCTAGCAGCTTCGGCCCGTCTTTGGAACACGTATCGCCAATCTGTCATTCGAATCCGTCAACCAAGGCCGGAATTTGGGCTGCGCTCGCGCAGCTGTACTCCTGGCGCGCGCGGCGCTGTGCTCTTGAGCGTGCGTGCCGCGTGCAGTAGATTAGGTTCCGCTGCGCCCGCCGACGAGGAGCATCATCATGAACCTGCTGGAAGCGATGCGTGTGTATGTCGCGGTGGTCGAGCACGGCGGCCTGTCCGGCGCCGCGTCCGAACTGCAGCTCGACGAAGCGCAGGTAAGCGAACGGATCGACTGCCTCGAACGGTATCTCGGCTGCCGCCTGCTGCTGTGCTGCGCGCACGACGACGCTGCCTGCACCGATGCGGGCGTCGCGTTCCATGTGTGCTGCCGCCGGACGCTGTCCGCGGTCGAGCAGGCGATCGGCGCGGCCGGCCCGCACGCGGCGGATGCACCGGATGCGCACGATGTCGTGCATGCTGCCGCGCGCGACGCGGCTTTCCCGCCGCCCGGCGCCGTTCAAGCCTCATCACAGCGACTGTCACCTTGAATACGACCACCGTTTCCTACTCGCCGGCCGAGCGCATTCGCCGCCGCTTCGGCCATTTCCTTCACGCGGCCGAACTGGCCGGGCTGATCGTGATCGGGCTCGCGACCGCCTTCGCGATGGCGCAGGAAGCGTGGAAGGTCGTGCTCGCCGGCGAGGTGTCGCTGACCGACCTGCTGCTGATGTTCCTGTACCTGGAAGTGCTCGCGATGGACGTGCGCTACCTGCGGCTCGGCCGGCTGCCCGTGCGGTTTCCGCTCTTCATTGCGATGACGTCGCTCGCGCGCGACCTGATCCTGCGTGGTGCAACCGACAGCCCCGAACGGATGCTGATGACGACCTTCGGGATCGTGCTGCTCGCGGTGGGCGTGCTGATCCTGAGTTTCGGCCAGCATCGCTTTCCGGCCGACGTCGACGATGTCGAGGACGATGTGCATGCGCGGCGCAGGTGACGGGCCGGCGGCAAGCCGCATGCATTTTCCAGTTCCCTGCAAGGAGGGTGTCGGATGAGCACGCATTCCGTCGAAACGAAACGGGCGATCGACCTGCAGCACGCGGCGTCGGACGCCTACCGGCTGGCGCGCGACGCGCGCGATGCCGATCCGGCGCACGCACGCGCGCCTATCGCCGCCGGGCTGCAGCAGGCGGCTGCGCAAGCCTATGTCGATGCGGCGCGGGCACGCATGGCGGCCACCGGCATCTGAATCGAACCCCGGCATGCCGCATGCGATGCGGCGGCCGCAACCGACCATCCAACCGAGCGAGGTAGCGAATGACCAAGCAACTGATCGTCGCCGTGTTCGGCAGCGTCGACACGGCCCGCCAGGCCGCGAACGATTTCGAGGCGCTGTCGGAGAAGAGTGAAGGATTCCACATCGAGAACGGCGTCATCGTCGAGAAGGACGCGGACGGCAAGCTCGCGGTACTCCACGCCGAATCGCGGCCGTTCAAGGGCGGTGTGATCGGCGCGATCGCAGGCGGCTTGCTCGGCCTGCTCGCCGGGCCGCTCGGCGTGGTCACCGGCATGGCGGCCGGCGCGGGGGCCGGCATTCTCGCGGAAGCGGCCGGCAACGCGCTGCTCGACGGCACGTTCGTCGAGACGGTTGCGGCGCGGCTCGTGCCCGGCAGCGTCGCGATCATCCTGGAAGCGAAGGAGGACACGCCGTTCTCGGTCGACAACGTCGTGACGGGATTCGGCGGCAAGGTGTTCCGCCAGACGCTCGGTTGAGCGTGCCGTTGTCGAACCGCAAAGGGAGAACCGCATGCGCATCGATCAATCGTACCGCCGCTTCGACATCGCGGCGACGCTGTCGCCGCTGCCCGGCAACGGCAACCGCGCGATCGCGATCGTCGACGTGACGACCGACGATCCCGCCCGCATCGCCGATCTCGGCACCGGGCAATTCCTGCAGATCCGCAAGTGGGTCGAGTCGAACGACGCCGCATGGCTGACGGTGGTGTTCGACGAGTGCAAGGTCGCGATCGATCACTACGCGGACAACGTCGACGACGCTTGAGTACACGCGGGGCCCGTGCATGACCGGGCGTCGCGCGATTGCCGCCCGACCGGCATCTGCCATATGCGATGACGCGCGCCGGTGCCGTGCCGTCGCGTTCGAATCTGTTCACCACGCCAGCCGGATTTCACGTTTCCTCGCCAAACTGTCACTTACATTCGTCGAAATGACGCAGTAGGATGCCGAACCTTGTCTTGATGAGATTCGCATTGCTATCCGCCTTCAATTTCGATAACGGACGAGGTTCGAACCGGGACACCCGCGCCCGGGCACGGCTATCCGGCTTCGTGCACCGGCGCGGCCAGGCCGCCCATGCTGCGCAGGCCGGTTCACCGCTGGCGGGGCGAGGCGGATGAAGCTCTACGAGAAATTTGCAAACGACATAGAGAGACTCATCCGGCAAGGGGTATATCGACACGGCGATCGTGTGCCGTCGGTGCGGCAGGCGAGCCAGCAGCACCGGATCAGCATCACGACCGTGCTGCACGCGTATCTGCTGCTCGAAAGCCGCGGGCTGCTCGAAAGCCGGCCGCAGTCGGGCTATTTCGTGAACCTGCGGCGCGACGACGGCCACGCACCGGTGCGCGAGCTGCGGCCGTCGAAGCCGATCGCGATCTCGTCGTCGGTCGACGTGAGCCGGCTCGTGCTGTCGACGCTGCGCTCGATCGGTACCGACGACGCGGTGCCGCTCGGCTCGCCGTACCCGGACCCGAGCCTGTTTCCGTTCGAGAAGCTGAACCGCTATGCGTATGCGGCCGGCCGCGACAAGTCGCTGTGGGGCGTGACGGACGGGCTGCCGCCCGGCCATCCGCGGTTGATCCGGCAAATCGCACGCCGCTACCTGGAAAACGGGATGTCGGTGGACCCGAACGAGATCATCGTGACGGTCGGCGCGACGGAGGCGATCAACCTGTGCCTGCAGGCGGTCGCCAAGCCGGGCGACACGATCGCGGTGGAGTCGCCGACGTTCTACGCGATGCTGCACGCGATCGAGCGGATGGGGATGAAGGCGATCGAGGTGGCGACGCATCCGGAATACGGGATCGACATCGCGGCGCTGGCCGCGATCGCGAAGTCGCAGCCGATCGCCGCATGCATGGTGATGCCGAACTTCCAGAACCCGCTCGGTTTCCAGATGCCCGACGAGCGCAAGCGCGAGCTGGTGGCGTTCGCCGCGAAAGCCGAGCTGCCGATCATCGAGAATGGCGTGTACAACGAACTGTACTTCGGCAACATGCATCCGAGCACGCTGAAGTCGTTCGACCGCCACGACATCGTGCTGCATTGCGCGTCGTTCTCGAAGAGCCTGACGGCTGCGTACCGGATCGGCTGGGCGCTGCCGGGCCGCTATCGCGAGCAGGTCGAGAAGCTGAAGTTCCTGAACACGCTTGCGACGCCGTCGCTGCCGCAGCTCGCGATCGCGGAATTTCTCGAGCGCGACGGCTACGAGCATCACCTGCGGCGGATTCGCAAGGCGTATGCGCAGCAGGCGAACCTGATGCGCGCGATGGTGTCGCGGTTCTTCCCGGAAGGCACGCGCATCTCGAGCCCGGCGGGCGGGTACGTGCTGTGGGTCGAGTTGCCGGCGCAGGTCGACGCGATGCGGCTGTACCAGCTCGCACTGGAGCAGGGGATCACGATCGGGCCTGGCTACATGTTCTCGATCACGGACAGCTACCGGAACTTCATCCGGCTGAACTACAGCAGCCCATGGTCGCCGGAGATCGAGCAGGCGGTCGTGACCGTCGGCAAGCTCGCCGCCTGTTGCCTCGACTGAATGGTCCGCCGCGCGGCGCGCGCGGTACGTCGCGTCATGTCAGCCGGTACGACTGTGCGCCCGTTCCCGCGAGCGTGCCGCCGTCGACGATCAGGTATTCATTGCGGATCGGCTGGCCGTCGAACCAGCATTGCAGGATCTCCAGCGTGCCGGCCGCGTAGCGTGCCTGCGCGGACAGCGACGTGCCGGAGATGTGCGGTGTCATCCCGTTGAACGGCATCGTGCGCCACGGGTGATCGGCCGGTGCCGGCTGAGGAAACCACACGTCGCCGCCGTAGCCCGCGAGATGCCCGGACGTGACGGCATTCACGACCGCGTCGCGGTCGACCAGCTTCGCGCGAGCGGTATTGATCAGGTATGCGCCGCGCTTCATTCGCGCAATCATCGCCGCGTCGAACAGGTGCTCGGTCGACGGGTACAGCGGGATCTGCAGGTTGACGATGTCGACGGCGCTCGCGAGCGCCGCGGCATCGGCGTGATACGTGAGCCCGAGTTCCTGCTCGATCGACGCATCGAGCCGGTGGCGCTGCGTGTAGTGCAGCGGCAGGCCGAACGGCTTCAGCCGGCGCAGCACGGCGAGCCCGATGCGCCCGGCGCCGACCGTGCCGAAATGCATGCCTTGGATGTCGTAGCTGCGCGACACGCAATCGGCGATGTTCCAGCCGCCTTGCTGCGCGATCGCATGCGACGGCAAGTAGTTGCGCACCAGCGCGAGCGTCGTCATCACCACGTGCTCGGCCACGCTGATGCTGTTCGAACCGGTGACTTCGGCGACGGTGATGTGCGCACGCGCGGCGGCGTCGAGATCGACGTGATCGGAGCCGATGCCGGCCGTCAGCGCGAGCTTCAGCTTCGGCGCGCGGGCGATCCGCTCGGCCGTCAGGTACGCGGGCCAGAACGGCTGCGAGATCACCACGTCCGCTTCGGGCAGCCTGCGCTCGAATTCGGAGTCGGGGCCGTCCTTGTCGCTCGTGACGATCAGCGTATGGCCGTGCGCTTCCATATAGCCGCGCAACCCGAGCGCGCCGGACACCGAACCGACGAGCTCGCCGGGCCGGAAGCCGGGCGGGCCGGCCGGCGTCGGCGCGGTTTGTCCGTCCGCATAGTGCGTGATGACCGGAATCGCATCGCGCACGTAGCGCGGCGGATAGCCGTCGACCGGATCGGGATAGAGCACGCACAGGACGGTGGCCATCGGGTAGCACTCCTGGTGACAGGGGGAAGAAAGGCGCGCGGCGTGCGGATTGCGCAGGACGTGCGACGTGCGTCGCAGGGGGCACGCGTGTTGCGCCGCAACGTTGATGACGTTCTACGCCGGTCATGGGTCTCGTACAAGCTACAGTCCGTGTTTGCGTGCGCTGCGGGGCGTCTGTACCTGTTCTTTTCCTGAGGGACGCCGATAATGGGACCGTTACCTGACTCTGCTGGAGCGACGTCATGTCCGGAAGCGATTCCTCGTCTGCACGTCCCGATCTCGCGCAAGGCATCGCGCTCGACGATCTCGCCGACGGCGCAATGATCGAGGGCCATGTCGGCGATGCCGCGGTGCTGCTCGTGCGCCGCGCCGACGAACTGTTTGCCGTGGGCGCGCAGTGCCCGCACTACGGCGCGCCATTGGCCGACGGCCTGCTGGAGGGCGACACGATCCGCTGCCCGTGGCATCACGCGGCGTTCTGCCTGCGCACCGGCGCGCTGCTGCGCGCGCCCGCGCTCGACGGGCTGCCGTGCTGGCGCGTCGAACGCCGCGACGGCCGCGCCGTCGTGCTCGATGCGCGGCCGGCCGCCGCGCCGCCTGTGCTGAATGCGGCCGGACTGCCCGCGTCGGTGGTGATCGTCGGCGGCGGCGCCGCTGCGATCGCGGCTGCGGTGACGCTGCGGCAGGAGGGCTATCCGCATCCCGTCACGCTGCTCACCGCCGATTCCGATCCGCCGTACGACCGGCCGAACCTGTCGAAAGACTATCTCGCAGGCACGGCCGACGCCGACTGGTTGCCGCTGCGTGCGCCTGCTTTCTATACCGATCATCGTATCGACGTGCGGTGCGATACGCGTGTCGCGCGGATCGATCCCGCGCAGCAGGCGGTCGAACTGGCCGACGGCAGCCGCGTCGGATACGGCGCGCTACTGCTTGCAACAGGCGCCGAGCCGAACCGGCTGACCGTGCCCGGCGCGGATCTGCCGCACGTGCGCGTGCTGCGCTCGCGCGCCGATTGCGACGCACTGATCGGCAAGCTGAAAACGGCGCGCCGCTGCGTCGTGGTCGGCGCGAGCTTCATCGGTCTTGAAGCGGCCGCCGCGTTGCGCACGCGCGGGCTCGACGTGCAGGTCGTCGCACCGGATGCGCATCCGATGGCGCACGTGCTCGGCGAAGCGCTCGGCGCGACGATCCAGGCACTGCACGAGTCGCACGGCGTCGTGTTCCATCTCGGCGCGACGCCGGCGCAGATCACGCCGGACAGCGTGACGCTGTCGACCGGCGACGTGCTGCCGGCCGATCTCGTGGTGGTCGGCATCGGCGTCCATCCGAACGTGGCGCTCGCGCAGGACGCGGGGCTCGCCATCGAGCGCGGCGTGACGGTCGACCGCTTCCTTCAGACGAGTGTGCCCGGCATCTACGCGGCCGGCGACATCGCGCGCTGGCCCGATCCGCTGACCGGCGAGCGCATTCGCGTCGAGCACTGGGTCGTCGCCGAGCGGCAGGGCATCGTCGCTGCGCGCAACATGCTCGGGCAGCAGCGCCCGTTCGACGCGGTGCCGTTCTTCTGGAGCCAGCATTACGACCTGACGATCAACTATGTCGGACATGCGGAGCATTGGGATCGTGTCGAGATCGATGGCGACCTCGGCGCGCATGACTGCGCGCTCGCGTACTGGCGAGGCAACACGCGGCTCGCGGTCGCGACGATCGGCCGCGATCTCGACAGCCTGAAGGCGGAAGCGGCATTCGAGCGACAGATTGGAGCCGCGTGACAGCGGCGTGACGACACGCTTCGAACCTGGAGGTGAGATGAATCCTGAAGTGCGTGCACGTTTCGAAACCGAGTTTGCGCCGCGCATCGCGGCGCGCGTGCTCGGCCTGTATCAGCCTGGCGAAGTGAAGGTCGCCGTCGTGCCGCACGACGGGCAGGACAGCCCGACCTGTGTCGACGTGATCGGCCTTACGTCGACGGTCGGGCTGCCGAACCCGCTGAACGCGCGGCTCGCGTGGCGCGACGACGCGATCGATGCGTTGCTGGCCGAGCCCGATCGCAGCCGCTTCGACCGCTATCTGGCGGCGCTGCCGGTCATGATCGATCGCTGGCAGATGGCGTTGCCGGTCGATTTCAGCACGCGAACCCAGCGCGGCCGCGAGATCCTGATCGGCGATCTGGATTTCGATGCGTGAAACGCGTCGCGCGATGCGCGCCGATGAGCCGGGCGCAATTAGCGGTCGCGCGTCTTGATGATCACGCGGCCCTGGTCGATGCCGCCGCGCAGCGCTTCGTTGCACGTGAGCCATGGGGGGGTGACCAGCTCGGGCGCCGGCAGGTCGACCGGCGCGCCGTCGCGGAAAATCCGCACCTGCGCGACCCATGCGCCGTTCGCGTTGCGCGTCGCATCGACGCGAATCTCGTGATCCATGAAGGTGTCGGTGGTTTGCATCGGTGGAGGCCCTCCGTCGTGCATGAACGCGGTGCGCAGATCGTAGCAGCATGGCGCGCGCCGCACATCGGAAAAACAGTGAAACCTGCGCGCGATTCGAAGCACGTTTCGACGCGCGAGACGGGAGCGAACCAGTGGCATTCGACCTGACCTTTTCCATCAAGGTGTTCGCGGCGCTGTTCGCGATCATGAACCCGATCGCGAACATCCCGGTGTTCCTGTCGCTGACGGAAGGCGCGGCGGACGGCGTGCGCCGCAAGGTCGCGCTGACCGCCGCGATCGGCGTGACGATCGGCTACATCGTGTCGGCGGTTGCCGGTGGCGCGATCCTGCATGTGTTCGGCCTGACGATCGACGATTTCCGCCTCGCAGGCGGGCTGCTGGTGCTGCTGATCGCGCTGTCGATGCTGCACGGCGCGCCGAGCCGCCAGCATTCGCCGGGCGAAGACGAAGGCGCGGACCCGGCCGCGGCCGAGAGCGTCGCGATCTATCCGCTGACGATCCCGCTGCTCGTCGGCCCCGGCACGATCGCGACGATGATCGTGCTCGGTCACGGCGCGTTCTCGACCGGGCAGGAACTTGCGTTTGCACTCGGGCTGGTTGCGTTTCTCGTGTTGCTGGCCGTTTCGTTGCTGTCCGCACCGCTGATCGGCCATTACCTGTCGCCGCGCGTGACGGCGGTGACGCAGCGCCTGATGGGGATGATGCTCGCGGCGATCGCGATGCAGATGATCGTCGCGAGCCTGAAGGCTGCGTTCGGGCCGCCGCATTGAACGCGGCATATCCGGAGCCGGCTGCATGATTTCACGGAGTGACTGATGAATACGCTGATTGTGTTGTGTTATCCCGACCTCGCGGCTGCCCATCGCGCGCTCGCCGAACTCGATACGTTGCGCGACCGGCACGTCGTCGCGCTGTCGGGTGTGGCGATCGTCGAGTGCGCAACCGATGGACAGTTGCGCGCACATGCGATCGACCCCGCTCGCACGCCGCCCGGTTCGCTGCTCGACAGCGTGGTCGAGCACATCGAATCGTCGCTCGATACATGGCGCGAGCGGCCGGTGGACGATGCGCTGATCGACCGCGTTGCGCGCAAGGCGCGCCCCGGCACCGTGTCGCTCGGGCTGGCCGCGACGCAACTCGACATCTACGCGCTGAGCCCGGCGCTCGCACCGTTCGGCGGAGAAGTGATCGACACGACGCTGTCGATCGACGACGAACTGAAGCTCGTCGAAGCGATCTCGAATGCGCGCGACGGCGGCAATCATGCAGCGGCCGACTGACTGACGAGGCGCACAGGGCGTTCGGTGCGCGACGAGTGAATCGGCAGGGTCTGAAGCGAACGCAAGCCGTCGAGCCGCCGCGTATCGTCGTCAACGGCTTTCTGCATGCGAAAAGTCAGGCCGGAAAGTTTGACCGCAGATGTCGGCGAAGTGCGCAAAAGATGTGATCAGGACGACTTCACGCCGCATGATCCGCGCGAAAGCGATGCCATTCTTACCGATCGCGACGCATTGAATCTGGCAATGCAGGGCGCATGTGCAGATAGATTTATTCGATGATCGGCGAATGCACGACATCGCTCTTCTATACTGACAGGGACTGCTTTTTGCGGGAGGACAGTCAGTCCGCATGAACGCATCGATCGTGCCGTATCGTCGTGCGGCCTGCGGCCGGACCTCGCTGCTACCCGCTGCGGCCCTGGCCGACACGCGCGCCGGGCCGCTCCACAAGGAGCCACGATGCCCTACGTGCTGATCGTCGAAGACGACGCCGATACGCGGACGATGCTCGCGGCGCTCGCGCGCACGCAGCAGCTCTCGTGCGATACGGCTGCGACGCTCGAAGAAGCACGCACGCTCGTCGGGACGCATACCCCCGATCTCGTGCTGTGCGATCTCGTGCTGCCGGACGGAAACGGGATGGAGCTGTTCGATGCGTTGCCAAAGCATTCGCACTGCGAAATGGTGTTGACCACCGGCCACGCGAGCCTTGAAACCGCGATCGACGCATTGCGGCGCGGCGCAACCGACTACCTGGTGAAGCCGCTGAACATGCAGCGGCTGAACAGCATCTTCGCGCGCGTGCCGCGCACCACGGCACTGCACGAGGAAATCGCCGAGCTGCGTTCGGAATTGCAGCGCCTCGGCCGCTTCGGCCGCATGCTCGGCAGTTCGCCCGCGATGCAGGCCGTCTACGACGCGATCGGCCGGGTCGCGCGCACGGAGGCATCGGTGCTGCTGACGGGCGAATCGGGCACCGGCAAGGAGCTGGCCGCGCAGACGGTGCACGACCTGAGCCTGCGTCGGCGCGGCCCGTTCCTCGCGGTGAACTGCGGCGCGATCGCCGCGAACCTCGTCGAGAGCGAGATGTTCGGCCACGACCGCGGCAGCTTCACGGGTGCGGAGCGCCAGCACAAGGGCTTCTTCGAACGCGCGGACGGCGGCACCTTGTTTCTCGACGAGATCACCGAGATGCCGCTCGAGTCGCAGGTCAAGCTGCTGCGCGTGCTCGAGACGGGGCGCGTCACGCGGCTCGGCTCGACGCGCGAGATCGACGTCGACGTGCGCATCGTCGCGGCGACCAACCGCGATCCGGAAGCCGCGATGGCGGACGGCAAGCTGCGGCCCGACCTGTTCCACCGGATCAACGTGTTCCCGATTCCGCTGCCGTCGCTGCGCGAGCGCGGCGACGATATCCCGATGCTGGCCGATGCGTTCCTGCAGCAGTTCAACGCGGAAAGCGGCCGGAACCTGCGCTTCGCGCCGGCCGCGCGCGACGCGCTGAAGACCTATGCGTGGCCCGGCAACGTGCGCGAGCTGCGCAACTTCGTGCAGCGCGCGAGCATCTTCAGCGACGCGGACGTGATCGATACGCTGCCGCCGCCGATCATGGACGAACTGTCGAACCTGGCCGATTCGCACGAGGATCGCGTGACCGTGCCGTTCGGCACGCCGCTCGAGGAAGTCGACCGGCGGCTGATCCTCGGCACGATCGCGCAATGCGGCGGCGTGAAGGCGCAGGCGGCCGAGGTGCTCGACGTCAGCCTGAAGACGATCTACAACCGGCTCGCGCAGCTCGAAGACGAAGCGGACAAGCCGGAATCCTGATGCCGCACCGCCCGCACAAGCTGCCAGGAGTCCGAGCGATGTTCGACATATCGCGGATGCGCGCCGGCAATTACGTCACCGCCGTGATGCTGGTCGCGATCGCGACCGTCCTGCAGGCGCTCGCGATCCGCTTCGGCGGCGTGAACCTGCCGCTCGTGCTGTACTACCCGCTGCTTGCCGGCGCCGCGTGGGCGACGTCGCTCCTGTTCGGGATGGCCGCGACGGTGGTGAGCGGCTTGCTCGTCTGGACGCTGTTCCTGTCGGATCCCGCGGCCTATACGCAGCCGTTGCCCGAGCGGCTCGTACGGCTCGGCACCTTCGTGCTGGTCGGCGCGCTCGTCTGCGCGATCGCATCGATGCTGCGTTACGCGCGCGTCACGAACGATGCCGCGCTCCGGCGCGAAGCGGCCGCGCGGCGGCGGCTCGAGGCCGTGCTGCAGGCATTGCCGCACGGCGTGATCGCTACCGATACGAATGGGCGGCTCACCTACATCAACGCAGCCGCGGCCGCGCTCGTCGGGTGCCGGCCGGACGACGCGACGGGCCGTGCCGCGCGCGACGTGCTGCGGGTCGTCGATCGCGACGGCCGGCGCGTTCAGTCGACGCCGCTCGATCTTGCGCTCGGCGGG